>JBPCSU010000035.1:0-6758 GCA_051006815.1 Limnohabitans sp. | reverse complement strand
TGCAAAAGTATCGGCCTGGCCTTTTTCGTCAAACGCCATCACCACAGCAGCCGCGCCGTAGCGCTTGACCAGCTTGGCTTGGCGCTTGAACTCGTCCACGCCTTCTTTCATGCTGATCGAGTTAACGATGCCCTTGCCTTGAATGCAACGCAGGCCCGCTTCGATGACCGACCACTTGGATGAGTCCACCATCACTGGCACACGCGCAATGTCGGGTTCGCCCGCCATCAGGTTGAGGAAGCGCACCATCGCGGCTTGACTGTCCAACATGGCTTCATCCATGTTGACGTCAATCACTTGTGCGCCGTTCTCCACTTGTTGGCGTGCGACGGCCAAGGCTTGCTCGTACTCGCCGTTCAAAATCATGCGCGCGAACGCTTTGGAGCCGGTGACGTTGGTGCGTTCACCCACGTTCACAAACAAACTACCCTCGCCGATGGTGACCGGCTCAAGGCCAGACAGCTTCATGGGGGGACCGGCTTTTGAAATCATGGGGGTACTCACCTGGGGGCATCTATTCAGGTGAGCGTCGTTGCAAAAGATTCGGCCCCAAGCCTGACTTCACGCGAAAGTCCTAAAGGACGGGTGAAGCTGCAACGCTCCTTGGGGAAGGCTGTATTTTAACGGGAATGAAACTGTATTAAGCCGCAGCCTTTAGCCAGCCAGACGACTCCAGACGCGACCACGCAGCTTGCACATGGTTAGGTTGCATCAGTTTCTTTTTACGTGAGTTCCATTGACCAATGGCTTCGATCGCATCATCAGGCGATTGGATGCCTTCATCGTGCGTGGCCACCCAATGCACGGTGGACAGCAGCTCCATGCCATAGGGGGACTGAAAACCGTCAATCAAGGCGTGCAGGCGCTGCAACCGCTGATGGATGGCAGGGTCAGGGTTTTGGGCCAGGAAGGCGTCGGCCTCGACCAAAGCGTCGGGCGCGGGCTCGATCTCTGAGTCCACATTGCCATCACCCAGGCCCACAATGAAATGGCCCTCCATGCGGTTGAGCGCATGACGAAGCTGCTCTGAGTAGGGGCCGTACAGGTGCTTTTCAAACTGCAGGCCCAGGTTTTGCCCAGCCGCCTGCAAGAAGTACCCCAGTTTTTGCACCTCGATTTTGGTCAGGCCGTAATTCAAATCTCGGTACGTCTCGATGGATTTGAGAATCGCTGCCCGTCCGGGGGTCATTTTGGGGCGGTGTGTGCGCACTTCCATCGTCTTGGGTGCAGGGGCATCGCCGGGTTCAAACAGGCGCACATCCACATCGGGCAATGTGGCAAAAGCCGATTCGATCAAGGGCCGCACATCTGCCCAGTTCAGACCGCCATTGCCACAACCCAGCGGCGGCACAGCAATGGACTGGATGCCCAAAGCACTGACCTGAGCCACCAAATCTTGCAAGCCATCGCGAATGAACGCGAGCTGCGACTTTCCGCGCCAGTGGTCTTTGGTCGGAAAGTTGATGATGTAGTGCGGCTGCGCATAAGCGCCTGCGTCAAACACCATCATTTGCCCGGGCCGCACCTGGCCCGCTTTGCTCGCGGCTTGGTACGCCACAAAGTTGTCCGGCCACTTGTTCTTGAACTGCAAGGCGATGCCTTTGCCCATCACACCGACGCAGTTCACCGTGTTGACGATGGCGTCAACATCGGTCTGCTTCAACAAATCGCCGGTGGTGAGGTGGATGGTCATGGTCATTGCCCCAGGAAATACCAATCGGGCATCACTACAACTGGTAATGGTACCCGCTCAGCCGCAAGAATGGCTGACACCACTTGCGCCTGCTCGGCGTTGCACACACCCACGCGGGTGAACTGCACCAGCGGCACCCGGTCGTGCACCAAAAACTCCGCCATGCGCCGCTCCATGCGGTCCACATAGCGCGCGTCCTGGTGCCGGTTTTGAAAGTACTGGCAAAACCCATCCAGCCGAGGCGGCTCTGTCAGCAAGTCCCAGGCAACGGCGTCCAGCTGGGCCAAGTCGTTGTACGCCTTGCTGTAGGCCAGCGTGGCGTTGCGGTCAAAAAACGCAAAGGCTTCGCCCTCAGCTGTCACCCGGTCCACCGTCGTTTCGAAATGCACAATGTCTTGCTGCGGCACCTGGCAACCCGCCACTTTGCCGTTATGTATGGCCGAGAGCATGGGCGAGCGCGGTGCAAAGTAAAACGGCACAAAGTCATGCACCGTGCCACCCGGCGACACGGGTACAACCTTAGCCGCCCTGGCCCCCTGTGCGCCGCCGTGCGCAATGTTCTGGTAACTCAGCCCAGCCGCAGCCACCGCGTTCTTGGCCAGCAAAGCACCTTGCCTGCAAATGGCTTGCAAATTGCCTATGGCAGTGATGTGGAACAGGCGGACGGGGTGCGGCGTGGCCATGGTTTATCCGGCGATCAGTGCGTCAGCCAAATGGCCTTGCGTGGATTGCGCGGCGCTCAGGCGTTGGCGCAGGTCGGCGCACAGGGCGCGGAGTTCGTTGACGCGGGTGACGATGCGGTATTGCTCTGCGAGCGACGGCAAGCCAACAAACAAAGCGCCTACTTGCTTGGTCGAAATATGAGGTACGCCATTGCTGCGTCCAGGATCAATCACTACAACAAACAAATCAGAATGTAGCCTTAGTTACAAAAAATTAAGCGACATAGCTTTTTGATTTGGGGCTAAACGTGCCACTCGTTGCAACAGTAAGCAAGGCAAATCTGCCTCTGTGATGACAGCGTACTTCAATCCTGTGGAGATGATTGGACGATCAAGTGACAAGACAACATCACCTATGTCCAGTGCAAATTGTGAAAAATCATTTGCAGCACTTTCATCAATACAGGCTGGCTGTGACCAATCAACATAGCCATGGCTGACGTTCAAATTTCTCAGCAGCCTTGTGCCAGTTGACTTAAACCACTCACTCTTGAATGCATATCCATTCAGCATTTCAACCACGTCACAGATGCGAGCCCACTCCCATCCCTTCGGCAAGTCAAACGGTTTTTCTTCGTCGGTGATGAGTGGCAGGGGTTTGTCGCGTTTGATCTTGCCTTGGGCGATGAGGTGGTCTTTTTCGGTGCGGATTTTTTGCAGGAGGATGCTGGCGGGTTCGTCGGTGGGGTCTTGCGGGACGAGCAGGCCGCGCACGGCCAGTTGGAGGATGGTTTGTTCGAGGGCGTCTACGGCTTCGGGGCGGTCGAGCAGCAGGTCGAAGTGGGTGGCGATGCGTTGCCAGTTGTCGGCCAGTGCCTCGGGCGTTTCGCTTTGGGTGAGCGTGCCCAGCAGGGTGCTTACGAGTTGGGCGTGTTGCTGCGCTTCGAGCTGGCCGCTGGCTTCGAGGGCGTCGCAGAGTTGCATCAGTTCTTCGACGCGGGTGACGATGCGGTACTGTTCAGCGAGAGGCGGCACTGGGATCACTTGATTGATAACAGTTGATGTATTCAATTCAATTTGATTCGTGGTGCCAGATGCAGAGCCTTCAATTTCGTTTTGCACGTGTGGGCTCTGTATCCATCGCCAGAGGTAAACAGAATCCAGACTGACCGGCCGAACAACAGTGACATGTGAGTCTGCAACCAATCCAGTATCGTCCAGGTCTTGCGGTACAAGACAGGCACGACCAATAGTGCCCGTTCCAGTTGAGTTCCAAAGCAAGTCACCTGATTTCAGATAGCGAATATCTTCATATTTAGTTAGTGACTCGGGGGTAATAAATCGAGCAGGACCTAGATCAAGCCCGTACCAGCGAATGCACTTCTGTGAAATCACTCGATATGCTGAATGCTCCGCGTAAACCGGACCTTTTCCTCGTTGAATATATGAGCACAAGTTGCCTAGCCTTGCCCAGACCCACCCCGCCGGCAGATCAAACGGTTCTTCTTCATCCGCAATCTCCGCCAACGGCTTGTCCCGCTTGATCTTGCCTCCGGCAATCAGGCGGTCTTTTTCGACCCGTATCTTTTGCAGCAGCACGCTGGCGGGTTCGTCGCTGGGGTCTTGCGGCACCAGCTTGCCTTGCACGGCCAGCGTCAAAATGAGTTCGCGCAGGCGGGCTACGCCGCCGGGGGCTTGGGCGATCAGGTCAAAGTGCTGCACAAGCGGCGGCGACAAATTTTTACTCACGTCTTGCCCCCAAGGCTTTGCGACAAGATTGCCTTGAGCTGGTCGCGCAGGCTTTGCGCCTCGGTTTGCAGGCGAACGTAGTCGGCCAGGAGTTGTTCGGGATCGTGGCTCACCACTTCGGCGGCGTGCGGGTTCTTTTGGTCGAGGTTGTAGTTGGCGGCTTTGATTTGCTCAATGCTCACCTTCCAGGCGCATTCGTTTTCTACGCGGGCGGCAAAGCCGTTGGCCTCTGTTCCCCACCAGGCTTTTTCGGCATCAAATTCTTCGATTCGGATGGGCTTGGTTTTGTTGTAGCTCTTCACGCCCGCTGGGTAGGGGTGTTCGTAGTACCAAACGTGCTGCGTGGGCGCGCCTTTGGTAAAGAACAGCAGGTTGGTTTTGATGCCGGTGTAGGGGTTGAACACGCCGTTGGGCAGGCGCACGATGGTGTGCAGGTTGCACTCGGCCAGCAGTTGTTCTTTGATGCGGGTCTTGACGCCTTCGCCAAACAGCGTGCCGTCGGGCAGCACCAGCGCGGCGCGGCCATTGGTTTTGAGGACGTGTTTGATGAGCACCAAAAACAAATCCGCCGTTTCTTTGGTGCGCACATCGGCCGGAAAGCCTTGCTCGATGCCCGGCTCTTCAATCCCGCCAAAGGGCGGGTTGGTCAGGATCACGTCCACGCGCTCGGCGGGGGTGTAGTCGCGCAGCGGGCGGGCCAGGGTGTTGCCGTGTGCAATGAGGCTGGGCACTTCGATGCCGTGCAGCATGAGGTTGGTCACGCACAGCATGTGGGGCAGCTGCTTTTTCTCCACACCGCCAATGCTGTTTTGCAGGCGGGTTTCGTCGTCGGTGTTTTTCACTTGCTTGCGCAGGTGCTCGATGGCGCAAACCAAAAAGCCGCCCGTACCGGTGGCCGGGTCCATCACGCGCTCGCCCAACTGGGGGTTGACCATGTCCACCATGAACTGCGTCACAGCGCGGGGCGTGTAGAACTCGCCCGCGTTGCCGGCGCTTTGCAGGTCTTTGAGGATTTTTTCGTAGAGGTCGTTGAACTGGTGGCGCTCGGCCTGGCGGTTGAAGTCGATGGCGTTGAGCTTGTTGATGACCTGGCGCAACAGCTGGCCGCTTTTCATGTAGTTGTAGGCGTCTTCAAACACGCCGCGCACCACATAGCCACGCGGGTTGCGTTGGGCGTCACCGCTCAGGTTCTTCAGGGTGCCAAACAAGTCGTTATTGACGAAGTTGAGCAGCGCGTCGCCCGTTATGCCCTCGGGGTCTGCCGCCCAGTTGCGCCAGCGCAGGGCTTCGGGAAGGGGGCTTTTGAAGTTGTCTGTTGTGAGTTCAAGCTGCTCTTCGAGCGCATCAAACACTTTCAGGAACAGCAGCCAGGTGAGTTGGCTGATGCGCTGCGCGTCGCCATCCACGCCAGAGTCCTGGCGCATGATGTCTTGAATGGATTTGATGATGGGGGTGAGGTTGGACATGTTGTTGTTTTAGGTGTTGAGTGCGTACAGCTCGCGCTCTAAGGTGTGCAGTGCAGCCAGGTATTGTTGCCGTCCGCCGAAGCTTTTCACTAACTCAACGGGGCTCCCCATTTCTGTGAATGGCTGCACCTTGAAGACTTCATTGCTTTCAATGGTGACGATGCCTTCATCAGCGTATTTGTCGATCAATGCATCAATGACCTTGCGTGCCACAGGCCCGTATTGGGTAAAGACATTGCGCTTTTTGACGCGGTTGGCACGCTCACGGCGGGTGAGCGGCGGCTGGTTATAGGCGACATGCAGTAGCAGGTCGAAGGGGTCAAGGTCTTGGCCCACCTCTTCGGCCAAGGCTTCGTACAAAACGCCGTGCTGCGCCAATTCGTCAAGCAAGGCGGCTTTGCGTTCGGCGTTGTTCCAGCTTTGCAAAAACTTGTCGAGCGAGTCGTATTGCTTGGTGAGGTTGATGCGGGTGTAGTCGCGCAAGCTCTCGGTAATCAGCTTGCCCTCAGGGCTGAGGTATTGCACACGCTGCCGAGCGACAGACACAGACACGTTGTTGCCCAAGATGTATTTCTTGGGTTCGGTGCTGCCCTCCCCGCCTGTGCCTGTGCTCACTTCAAACGGGTTGGCCCCTTGTTCTTGTGCGGGCTGGCCAGCGCCTGTGCCAGTTTGGGCATCGGTTGGCTCTGGCGGTTGGATGGTTTGGCCGGACTTAGGTTCGTAGACTTGAACGGGATCGCCGTCAAACTTTGGGTCAGCAAAGTTGTCGGTGGCGCGCTTGAAGTCGAGGATGGTGAACCAGGTTTTGCCCAGGTCTTCGCGCAAGCGGGTGCCCCGGCCAATGATCTGCTTGAACAGCGTCATGGACTTGATGTTTTGGTCCAGCACAATGAGCTTGCAGGTTTGCGCGTCCACGCCCGTGCTCATGAGCTTGGAGGTGGTGGCAATCACCGGGTAGGGCTTTTCGGGGTCGATGAAGTTGTCGAGCTGGGCTTTGCCAATGGCGTTGTCGCCGGTGATTTGCACCACGTAGTTGGGGTCTGTCGCGCACAGGTCGGCGTTGGCGTTGCTCAGGGCCAAGCGCATGCGTTCGGCGTGGTCAATGTCTTCGCAAAACACGATGGTTTTGGCAAATCGGTCTGTGGCTTTGAGGTACTCGGTGATGGTGGCGGCCACCAGCTCATCGCG
>JBPCSU010000034.1:0-12380 GCA_051006815.1 Limnohabitans sp. | reverse complement strand
AGCGATGGTCACCCAAAGCGGTCACCATTTCACCGCTCGCAATCACGTCGGCCACCATGTAGTCGGGCATCAGGCCAATGCCCAAGCCGCCCAGAATGGCTTCTTTTAAAAACGGGTAGTGGTCTGAAATGACTGTGGGCGTCAGCATCACTTCTTGGCGCACATCACCGCGGTACGCCCGCAGCGACAGTTGGCGCCCCACGACGTTGGCGGTGATGATGGGTTGCGTGCGCAGCTGAGACAGCTCGGTGGGCATGCCATGTTGTTGCGCGAAGGCCTTGGACGCACAGGCCAAGTAACGCACGGTCCCCATGTCTTTGGCCACCATGCTTTCAGGCGGTTGGGGCAGCACGCGAATGGCGATGTCCACATCGTCGCGCAAGTTGTCGATTCGGTTTTCAAACACCACATCCAGCACCACGCCGGGGTAGCGCTGTTTGAATTCAATCAACCACGGCGTCACCACGATGTGGCCATAGCCGCTGGGCACGCTGATGCCCACTCGGCCTTGTAAGCCTTGGCCGAGGTTGGTCACGGTTTCATGGGCGCTGGCCATTTCATTGCGAATGGCTCGGCCGTGTTCGCACAGCCGCCAACCCAGCTCGGTCGGTTCCATGCGACGGCTGGTGCGCCGGATGAGCTCGGCGCCCAGGGACTTTTCCAGTTGACGCAGGTGGTAGCTCACGTTGGCACGCGTCATCTTCAGCTTGCTGGCAGCCTTGCTCAGGTTGCCCGCATCGATGATGTCAACCAACAGGGTGAGGGAGGCGAAATCGACGTTCATACGTAAATATTATTTGACATAGCGTCAATAAAGTTTGAGATTGTCAAGAAATATTATCTTCTAAACAATCACGAGCCAGACAAAACAGTGAGGAGCCGAGGCTTTGACTACCCCTACCGAAACCACCGTGGTGCGCACCGCCAAAGACGCAGACCTGCTGGTCGTCACGATTGACCATCCCCCCGTCAACGCCATCAGCGTGGATGTGCGTCGCGGTTTGATGGCAGCGATGGATGAAGCCGAGGCAGATGCCAGCGTCAAGGGCGTGTTGCTGTTGGGTGCGGGCCGCGCCTTCATTGCGGGGGCAGACATTCGTGAGTTTGGTCGCCCGCCCATGCATCCCATCCTGCCCGAGGTGTGCAACCGCATCGAAGCGTGCAGCAAGCCGGTGGTGGCAGCCATTCATGGTCCGGCCTTGGGCGGTGGCCTGGAGGTGGCCTTGGCCGCGCACTACCGTTTGGCCATGCCCGACGCCAAGCTGGGTTTGCCCGAAGTTCAGTTGGGCTTGTTGCCTGGTTCTGGCGGCACGCAACGTGCGCCGCGCTTGATGGGGGTGGAAGCCGCGGTGAACTTGATGCTCAGCGGCCGTCACATGAAAGCCCAAGAGGCACTCGAGGTCAAGCTGGTTGACCGCTTGGGCGAGGGCACCGATGTGTTGCAAGCCGGTTTGGCCTTCGCACGCGAATTGCTGGCGAGCGGTGCACCTGTGCGACGCACGCGCGATTTGGATGGGTTCAAAGCAGACCTCGACCAGCAGATGGCGGTGCTCGATCACCTGCAAAAAGACGTGGAAAAGAAATCGCGCGGCTTGTTCTCTCCCCTCAAAGTGATCGAGGCAGTGCGCGCCGGTTTGCACATGCCGTTTGACGAAGCACTGGCCCATGAGCGGCAACTGTTTTTGCAATGCATCGACAGCCCGCAACGTGCAGGGTTGATCCACGCCTTTTTTGCCGAGCGCGAAGTGGTGAAAGTGCCCGAGGTGAAAAACGTGGCACCGCGCCCCGTGGCCCGTGTGGGCGTGATTGGGGGCGGCACCATGGGGGCAGGCATTGCGGTGTCGGTGCTCGATGCGGGCTTGCCTGTGACCATGGTCGAACGCGACGACGAAGCGGTGGCCCGAGGCCAACACAACGTCGAGAAGGTCTACAACGGTTTGATCGCCAAAGGCCGCATGACAGAGCAAGCCAAAGCGCAAGTGATGGCCAGGTTCAGTACCAGCACCCACTACGACGCCTTGGCCCATGCTGACTTGGTGATTGAAGCGGTGTTTGAAGAGATGTCGGTCAAGAAGGCGGTGTTTGCCGAGTTGGACCGTGTCTGCAAACCCAACGCGGTGCTGGCCACCAACACCTCGTACTTGGACATCAACGAGATTGCGGCCAGTGTGTCGCGTCCGCAAGATGTGATTGGCCTGCACTTTTTCTCGCCCGCCAACATCATGAAGTTGCTTGAAATTGTGGTGCCCGAGAAGGTGAGTGCAGACGTGGTCGCCACCGCTTTTAGCTTGGCCACGCAACTCAAAAAAGTACCGGTGCGTGCGGGTGTGTGCGATGGCTTCATTGGCAATCGCATCTTGGCGGTGTACCGCGCAGCAGCAGACCACATGATGGAAGACGGCTGTTCTCCCTATGACATCGATGCCGCCATGCGTGCGTTTGGTTACCCCATGGGCCCCTTCCAAGTGTCAGATTTGGCAGGTGGTGACATTGGTTGGGCCACGCGCAAACGACGTGCCGCCACGCGTGACCCCAAGGCGCGCTATGTACAAATTGCTGACCGCATTTGCGAGCGCGGGTGGTTTGGGCAAAAAACCGGACGCGGTTATTACCTCTACCCCGAAGGCGCACGCACCGGCGTGCCCGACCCCGAGGTGCTGGCCATCATTGATGCAGAGCGCGTGCGCGCCAACATCCAGCCTCACGCGTTGACGGCTGAACAAATCGTGCGCAAATACATGGCGGCCATGGTCAACGAGGGCGCCAACGTGGTGCACCAGGGCATCGCACTGCGGCCGCTGGATGTGGACGTCACGTTTGTGCACGGCTACGGTTTTCCGCGCTACCGCGGTGGGCCGATGAAATATGCCGACATGGTGGGCTTAGAAAAAATCTTGGCGGACATCCAAACGTTTGCCAAGGACGACCCGTTGTTTTGGCAGCCCTCGCCACTGCTGGTGCAGTTGGTGAAGGATGGCAAAAACTTTGACAGCTTGAATCGCTGATTCGATTTTTAGAAGGACATCTATGCGTGAAGCGGTCATTGTTTCCACGGCGCGTACGCCACTGACGAAGTCGCACCGTGGTGAGTTCAACGCCATCTCGGGGGCCGAGCTGGCCTCGCACGCCGTGAAAGCTGCCGTGCAGCGTGCGGGGGTGGACGCCCAGTTGATTGAAGACGTGGTGCTGGGCTGTGGCTATCCAGAGGGGCGCACGGGGCGCAACGTGGCGCGTGCCAGTGTGCTGCGCGCGGGTTTGCCACTGACCATCGCGGGCGCCACTGTGAGTCGGTTTTGTGCCTCGGGTTTACAAGCCATTGCCACGGCAGCGGGCCGCATTGTGGTGGACGGTGCCCCGGTGATGGTGGCGGGGGGGCTAGAAAGTATTTCCGGCTTGCGTCGCGGCCCCGGCACCACGGTAGACGATGGGATTGACCCCTGGTTGACGCAGCACAAACCAGACTTGTACTTGCCCATGATTGAAACCGCTGACATCGTGGCGCAGCGCTACCAGATCAGCCGTGAAGCGCAAGACCATTTCTCTGTCGAGAGCCAACGCAAAACAGCCGAGGCACAAACCGCAGGGCGCTACAAAGAAGAAATCATTTCGGTCACCACCACGATGGCCGTGACCGACAAAGACACCAAAGAAGTGTCGTACCAAGAAGTCACGGTGGATCACGACACCAGCAACCGTCCCGGTACCACCTATGAATCTTTGGCCAAGCTGCAACCGGTGCGTGGTGAGGGGCAGTTCATCACCGCGGGCAATGCATCGCAGTTGTCAGATGGCGCCTCGGCCTGCGTGATGATGGATGGCAAGCTGGCATCGCAATGGGGCTTGCAGCCTTTGGGCGCATTTCGCGGCATGGCACTGGCGGGTTGCGAGCCTGACGAAATGGGCATTGGCCCGGTGTACGCCGTGCCCAAGTTGTTGGCGCGTCATGGCCTGACGGTGGACGACATTGATTTGTGGGAGCTGAACGAAGCCTTTGCTTCGCAATCGATTTATTGCCAGCAGAAGTTGGGCATTCCAGATGCGCGTTTGAATGTGACTGGGGGTGCTATTTCTTTGGGCCATCCGTTTGGCATGACCGGTGCGCGTTTGGTGGGCCATCTTTTGCTCGAAGGGCGACGCCGCAAGGCCAAGTGGGGCGTGGTCACCATGTGCATCGCTGGCGGTATGGGCGCTGCAGGTTTATTCGAAATTTTCTAACAAGGGCTGCAAATGGATTTGAACTTTACCTCCCAAGAAGAAGCCTTCCGCGACGAGGTGCGTGCCTTTCTGGCACAAAACCTGTCGGTTGATTTGTCAGCCAAAGTGCGCGCGGGTGAACATTTGTCCAAGGCCGAAATGGAAGGCTGGCACGCCAAGCTCAACGCGCGCGGTTGGCTGGCCAACCATTGGCCCGAAGAGTGGGGCGGACCCGGCTGGAGTGCGGTTGAGAAATTTATTTTTGAAAACGAATGTGCCCTGGCGCACGCGCCGCGCATCGTGCCGTTTGGCGTGAGCATGCTGGGGCCTGTGTTGATGAAGTACGGCAGCGAAGCGCAAAAAGCGTATTGGCTGCCGCGCATCTTGGACGGCTCCGACTGGTGGTGCCAGGGCTATTCAGAGCCTGGGTCGGGGTCTGATTTGGCATCGGTCAAAACCACGGCGGTGCGTGAGGGTGATCACTACATCGTCAACGGCCAAAAAACATGGACCACGCTGGGCCAGTACGCCAACATGATCTTTTGTCTTGTGCGGACAGACCGCGCAGCCAAGTCGCAATCGGGCATCAGCTTTTTGTTGGTGGACATGCATTCACCAGGCATCGAGATTCGCCCCATCATCACCTTGGATGGCACCCATGAAGTGAACGAGGTGTTTTTCACAGACGTCAAAGTGCCGGTGGCGAACTTGGTGGGCGAGGAAAACAAAGGCTGGACGTATGCCAAATACCTGCTGACCTACGAGCGCACCAACATTGCAGGTGTGGGCTTTTCAGTGGCGGGCTTAGAGAAGCTCAAAGTGATTGCCGATCGTGTGCCGTGCAACGGCAAACCGCTGTCGCACGACCCCTTGTTTGCAGCGCGCATGGCCAAAGTTGAGATTGACCTAGAGAACATGAAAACCACCAACTTGCGCGTCATTGCAGCCGTGGCCGGTGGCGGCGCGCCGGGTGCGGAAAGCTCGATGCTCAAGATTCGCGGCACCGAAATACGTCAAGAAATTTTGTCGCTGACACGCCGTGCCATGGGGCCGTATGCGGCGCCTTATCTGCAAGAGTCAAGCGATGCCAACAGCCAACTGCCATCGTTCGGTGATGCGGCTGCGACCCATGCGGCATCGTCTTACTTCAACCACCGCAAGCTGTCGATTTTTGGTGGTTCGAACGAAATACAAAAGAACATCATTTCCAAAATGATCTTGGGCCTGTGACGGCTGGCTGCGTGTGAAAGGAAAGACAAATGAATTTTGAACATACCGAAGACCGCCGCATGCTGATGGACAGCTTGAACCGTTTTGTCTCTGAGCAATACGGCGCCGAGCTGCGTAACAAAATTGCCTACGGTGCCGAAGGGTACAACCCCAAGCTGTATGCCCATTTTGCCGAACTGGGTGCGATTGGCGCACTGTTCCCTGAAGACGTGGGCGGCTTTGCGGGCGCCGGGTTCGACATCAGTGTGGTGTTTGAATGTCTGGGCCGCGGCATCGTGCCCGAACCGCTGTTGGGCGCCTTGTTGGTAGGCCGTGCATTGATGTTGGCAGGCAATGAGAGTCAAAAAGCGCATTTGGCAAGTTTGATCGACGGCACGGCCCTCGCTGCTTGGGCGCATGACGAACCCAGCGCGCACTATGCGTTGAACCATGTGGCCACCACGGCCACGCGCGCGGGTGACCACTGGGTTCTGAACGGTGTGAAAGGCTTGGTGAGTTTTGGTGAACAGGCCGATTGGTTGTTGGTGTCTGCACGCACCTCAGGTGCGGCCGACAGTGAAGCAGGCATTAGCTTGTTTCTCGTGCCAGGCCAAGCAGCGGGCATCACACGTCGCTCGTTCAACCGCATCGACGGAGGCCGTGCGTCTGAGCTGGTGTTTGACCAAGTTCAAGTCGCGGCCGACACCTTGCTGGGGCAAGAAGGGGCGGGCCATGCCGTGCTCGAACGTGTGCGTGGCTACGCCTTGTTGGCCTTGTGCGCGGAGGCGGTGGGCGTGATGGATGTGGCAAAGGACCACACCTTGGAATACCTGCGAACACGCAAACAGTTTGGTGCACCGATTGGCAGCTTTCAAGCGTTGCAGCACCGCATGGTGGATGTGTTGCTGGAAGTGGAGCAAGCGCGCTCGGCCGTCATCAATGCGGCGGCGGCAGTTGATTCCGAGGATCGCGTGGCACGCGAGAAAGCCTTGTCTGCGGCCAAGTACAGCATTGGACGCATCGGCACCTTGGTGGCCGAGGAGAGTATTCAGTTGCATGGCGGCATTGGCATGACTTGGGAATTACCCCTGTCCCACTATGCCAAGCGTTTGGTGATGATTGACCATGAGTTTGGTGACGAGGACCATCACTTGGCTCGTTTCATCGCGTTGAGCCAAACCCACTGAGTCGAAAGGCGTTCATGTCGCAAATTTTGCTAACCCGTCGCGAGGGCGCTGTGTTGGTTTTGTCCAATAACAATGTTGCCGCACGCAACGCGTTGAGCTTCGAGTTTTACACCGCCGTGACCCAGGCTTTGCAAGAAGCCGCCCAAGATCCGTCGATCGGCGCCATCGTGCTGACGGGGGAAGGCGGCCACTTTTGTTCAGGCGGCGACTTGCGTCAATTGGTCAAGCGTCGTGAACTGCCGGTGGCGGAACGTCGTGCGCGGCTCGAGGGCCTGCACGATTTGATTCGCACGGTACGTGACTGCCCCAAGCCCGTGATTGCCGCGGTCGAAGGTGCGGCTGCGGGCGCCGGTCTCTCGTTGGCCATGGCTTGCGACATGTTGGTGGCGGCCAAAGACGCCCAGTTCAGCGTGGCCTATGTGAAGGTGGGGCTGACACCGGATGGCGGGGCCACCGCATTTCTGGCTGAATTTGTGTCTCGGCAAGTGCTGACCGAACTGTGTTTGACGGGCGCCCCTCTCAGTGGCGAGCGCATGCATGCGCTGGGGGCGGTCAATCGTTTGGTTGCGTCGGGCTGTGCGCTGGAAGCGGCGCTGGCGCTGGCGGCTGATATTTCAAAAGGGCCGCCGCACGCGATGGGGCGTATCAAACATTTGTGCCGTTTGGCCATGCGCCATTCGTTGAATGAGCAACTCGAGTTGGAAGCGCAATTTATGGTGGAGGCCATGGCCAGCGATGAATCGTTGGAAGGCATCAACGCCTTTTTGAACAAGCGGCCCCCCAACTACACCTCACGTCGTAAGGACAACGCATGAGTACGTCTACTTCTAATTCGGAGCAGGACCTGCCGCTGGCGGGAATCCGTGTCTTGGATCTTTCCCGTGTCTTTGCGGGCCCCATGTGCGCCATGGTTTTGGGCGATTTGGGGGCCGAGGTGATCAAGGTGGAGCACCCCGGGCGCGGCGACGACACGCGCGATTGGGGCATGCGCATTGGCAAGACCGAGACCACCTACTACAACAGCATGAACCGCAACAAGCGGTCCATCACAGTGGACCTGCAGTCGCCCGAGGGTTTGAAGATCATCCAGAACTTGGTGCCTCAGTTCGATGTGGTGATTCACAACTTCAAAACCGGGGGCGCTGAAAAATTGGGCGTCGGTTACGAACAGCTGAAAGCATTCAAGCCCGACCTGATTTATTGCGCCGTGGCTGGCTATGACAGCAGCGGCCCCGAGGCCAAGCGCCCCGGGTATGACTTGGTGATCCAAGCCGAAGCCGGCCTGATGGCACTCAATGGCGACGCGGACATGCCGCCTTTGAAGTTCGGTGTGGCCGTGGTCGATTTGATGACGGGCATGTACGCCGCCCAAGCCATTCTGGCGGCGCTGCTGCGTCGTGAGCGTCGTGGTGTGGGGCAGCTCATCGAGATGGCGCTGTACGACTGCGGCTTGTCTGTGTCGGGCTATTACGGTTTAGACGCCTTGCAACTCGGGCATGACCCGGAGCGTTATGGCAACGCGCATCCGTCTATCGTGCCCTACGGCATGTATGAAGCCGCAGACGGCCCGTTGATCATTGCGGTGGGCAACAACGCGCAGTTCGACAAGTTTTGTCGTCTCGTGGTCATGCGCCCGGACATTGTGGAGAACCCGCTATTTGCCACCAATGTCGAGCGCGCTAAAAACCGCAAAGCCTTGGGGCCCATGCTCAAAGCATTGATTCAAACCTTTCCACGCGAACTGTTGCTTGAGCGATTGACGTCGGCGGGTATTCCGTGTGGCAAGGTGGCGGGCTTGCATGAGGCCTTGACCAGCGAGCGCACAAGCAGAGCCCAGATGGTGCAAGACATGCCCCATCCCGTGGTCGGTACAACGCCGGTGTTTGCGCCGCCTTACCGTTTGGACGGGCAACGCTTGCCGATTCGGCGCGCTCCCCCAACGTTGGGGGAGGGCACGCGTGCTGTGTTGCAAGAACTCTTGGCCATGAGCGACAGCCAGCTCGAAGCGCTGCAAGCGTCAGGTGTGCTGACACTGCCAAAGGCTTAAAGAGTAAGAACAGGATGATTCAAGGTCGAAGTGTTAGAAAAGATGAATAACCAAAAGGAGACAACCATGATGACTAACAAATCACGCCGCCAAGTGCTGGCCCATGCCGCGATCGCTTGGATGGCTTTGTGCGCAGGCACGTCGGCACTCGCACAAGCGTATCCAGCCAAGCCCATCAAATTGATCGTGCCGTATGCACCCGGGGGTGCCACCGACATCATTGCGCGTACCTTGGCTGAAAAGCTGTCTGACCGTTTGGGTCAACCCGTGTTGATCGACAACCGAGCGGGTGCGGGCGGTGTCACCGGCACCGACGCGGCGGCCAAGGCGGCGCCCGATGGCTACACCTTCTTGGTGTCGTTGGGAACCACGGTGTTGATCAACCAGTTCTTGTATGAAAAATTGCCCTACAACCCCAGCCGTGATTTCGCGCTGGTGTCGCAGCTGGCGTTGGCGCCGGTGACGCTGTTGGTCAACCCCAACTCGCCGATCAAAAACGCAAGCGACCTGAAAGCGCACATTCTTAAAAATCCAGGCAAGTTGTCTTATGGCTCTTGGGGCATGGGCTCGTATGCGCATTTGGCGGGGGCCTACCTGAGTCAAAACCTCAAAGCCGACATGACGCATGCTGCCTACAAAGGCGAGGCGCCCATGCTGCAAGACTTGGTGGGTGGGCAAATTGATTTTGCGTTTGCCAGCGCGCAAACGGCCAAGCCTTACATCGACTCGGGCAAGTTGCGTTCGATCGCCGTCACAGGTGAGCAGCGCATGAGTGTGTTGCCAAGCGTGCCTTCCATGAGCGAGCAAGGTTTCAAAGACGACATCTTCCGCGTCACCGGTTGGATTGCCATGGCCGCCCCTGCCAAAACACCCGCGGATGTGGTGCAACGTGTGTCCGCCGAAGTGCGTGCGATTGTGGCGTTGTCAGAAACGCAAGATCGCATCAACAAGATGGGCTTCATTCCCGTTGGCAACACGCCAGAGCAATTTGCGGTGGTTTACAAAAACGAATTCCCCGTGTGGGAACGCGTGGTCAAACTGTCTGGCGCGAAGCTGGACTAACCACCCATCGGTGCGTCAGGCGTCAGAGGCGGGTTTGAAACCGATGACGCACCACATCCGAAGCCGGGGGCGCATCGCCATTGGCCAGCACCAGGTGCTGATTGAGATGGCTTTCGGACGGTAAGAGCAGCTGACGGTAAAGCTCTTTCGTCAGCATCCGTGCGGTTTGCCCGGGCCATTTTTTGGGCAACAAGACTTCAGGCAGTTCGGGATCGCGCAGCAGCAAACGTCGGAAGTCGTGAATCAACAAGGTGCGGGTTAAAAACGCACTCTCTTCATCGATGTGCGATTTTTTTGCTTTTCTTAAGCCGTCCAAAATCTTTTGGTACGTTTTGACAAAAGCGACGTAATCCGCATTCAGTTGTTCGAGATTCCAAGCGGAACGCACAATGTCGGCATCGTTGGCGGATTGCCCGAGGCGTGGGTTCACGGCCACCAAAGGCATCAAGTGAGGCAAGACTTCTGCCATGCCGTCCACGCGCAGGGCATCAAACGCGGCGGTCAGGTCGGCGCTGGGGTGGATGAAACAATTGGGATTGATTTCGCCAAACCCTTGCCAATAAAAAGCACGACGCAATTGCTCGCGCTGGCGCGATGTCAGCTCCGAGACCAGCATCACGAGTCGCCAATGGTTGTCCCAATGGGGCGCGTTGGCGGCGTAAATTTGTTTGGAGGCTTCTTCAAAGCGTCGCCATCCGCTGGCGGAGAGTTTGTAGTCGGTGCGACGGCCGTGTGTTTGGGTGGTGAGCCACTCATCTTTGACCAAGCGGAACACGGTGGTGCGGATGAGGCGTTCATTCAAGCCCAGTGGGGCGAGTAGGTTGATCAAACCACCCAGCCAGATTTCGCCACCTCTGGGAAGAATGGCATCACCAAAAACTGAAATGATCAAGGAGCCGGCTTTGACTCGATTTCGTTCGCGAAAGTTGTCTAAAAGATCTTCAACGGGTTTGATTGAACACTGCTTCATCGTCTTTTATTTTACAGAGTGACGATTCGCAGTCGTTTTTTTCAAGCGTAACAACAACCAAACAGCGATGGACAAGTTGAGCAAATTCCAAGCGATGCCGTTGAGAAAAGCAGCTTGGTAGCTGCCCGTGATGTCAAAGATCCAACCCGACAACCAGCCCCCCAACGCCATCCCAATCAAGGTGGCCATGATGACGCTCCCCACACGAGCGCCTACCTCTTGGGGCGAAAAGTGTTCACGCACAATGATGGCGTACGAGGGAACAATGCCTCCTTGAAAGAGGCCAAAAATTCCTGAAATCACATACAACGGAACCAGTCCATCGAAGGGTAAAAAGGCGAGCAACGCAATGCCTTGCAACACCGACCCCAGCAGCAACGTTTTGATGCCGCCAATTCGGTCGCAAATGAGTCCTGAGACCAAGCGGCTCACGATGCCGCAGGTCAGCATCACCGACAGCATCTCTGCACCGCGCGCTGCGCCGTAGCCCAGGTCTGTGCAATAGGCCACGATGTGCACCTGTGGCATCGCCATGGCCACGCAACAGGCGACACCCGCCACACACAACAAAAGCTGTGCGTGTGCGGGCTTCAAGCCAAACGGGCGTGTCAGGTTAGGCGCCGATGTGCCGGATGGTGCGGCAGACAACTTGGGGATGGGCGGCTTGGCGCGCATGCGCAGGGACAGGACCCACATGCCAATGCCACACACCAAGCCCAGCAACAGGTAGGTGGGACGCCAACCTAGGGTGGTGATGCCGTGTTGAACCAACGGCGGCCAGATGGCACCCGCGATGTAGTTGCCGCATGCACAGATGGCCACGGCAATGCCACGCCTCTTTTGCCACCACAGTGCCGTGTCCGCCATGAGGGGGGCGAAGGTGGAAGAGCTGCCAATCAACCCCAGAATGCCGTGTGCCAGACCAAACAGCCAAATGCTGTTAGCCATGGAGGCCAGCGCAAAGCCTCCGAACACCGCGGCAGCGCCGCACCACATCACCGGGGGGAGGCCATAGCGGTCGGCCAATTTGCCCGTCCAAATGCCGCCCAGTCCCAAGCACACCATCATCAGGGTGTAGGGCAACGACGCATCTGCTCTGCCAATGCCAAACTCGTTTTGCACGGCAGGCAACACCACCGACACCACATACATGCTGCTGTTGCCCAGCACCACCAGCCCCAAGGTGACCAGCAATCGAATGGCCGCTTGAGGGGAGTCGATCAGGCTGTCGTCTGCGGGGGCAAGGCTCATATGGGGCGTGCCAGTGAGTTAACGGTGGTCGAAGCTGATGACTAACTTTTGTGTGGCCGCACGGGCTTGGCAGCTGAGGGCAAATCCTTGTGCGACTTCGTCTGCTTCCAGCGTGAAGTTTTTGTCCATGGTCACTTCGCCTTGCGTCACTTTGCAACGGCAGGTGCTACACACCCCCGCTTTGCAAGAGAAGGGCAAATCCAGGCCGGCGTTGAGCGCGGCGTCCAAGATGTGTTCCTCGGGGCTGAGCGCCAATTCGAGCTCTTTGCCGTCGAGCAACACAGTCATGTGAACGCTCTTGTTCGAGGCCGACTTTTGCTTGGATGCATCGGTGTCGGCTTGCACTTTGTGAGCTTGCGAGCTGGATGTGGTGAAGCGTTCGCTGTGCACGCGGTTGGCAGGAACGCCCGCATCGATCAAGGCTTTTTCTGTGACTTCAATCATGGCCTCGGGGCCGCAG
>JBPCSU010000033.1:0-3596 GCA_051006815.1 Limnohabitans sp. | reverse complement strand
CACCATGTACTTGGCTTTCTTTTGCAGGCCAAATGCAATCGCATCGTCGGTGGCGGTGTCGCACGCATGCAGCGCGGTGACCACATCGATTTGCGGCGGCAAAGCGTCGCTCTGCGCAGATTCGGCCACGCTCACATTCAAAAAGTGCATGCGCTCAAACCCCAAGCGCTGCGCCAAAACTTTGGATGACGCCACCAACTCGCTGCGCGTCTCGATGCCGTAAATGCTGCCCCGCCCCAAGGCTTTGAAAAACAAGTCGTAGATGATGAAGCCCAAATACGACTTGCCCGCACCATGGTCTGCCAGCGTGGGACCGTGCTCGCTGACAGGTAGCTCTTTGAGCAACTTCTCAATGAACTGAAACAGGTGGTACACCTGCTTGAGCTTGCGACGCGAATCTTGGTTGAGCTTGCCTTCACGGGTGAGGATGTGCAGCTCTTTGAGCAACTCAATCGATT
The DNA here is from genome assembly GCA_051006815.1 of Limnohabitans sp. Lineage (GTDB taxonomy): Bacteria > Pseudomonadota > Gammaproteobacteria > Burkholderiales > Burkholderiaceae_C > Limnohabitans. The sequence goes on along the minus strand of JBPCSU010000033.1, from coordinate 3,138 downwards.
GACCAGGACGCAAATCTAAGTCAAGTGGTTTCGGCGTGGCAACAGGTTGGCGTTTGGACATGGGTCAATTGTGCAGGCGTGCGGTGATGCCCAGTTGCGCCCACCCCTTGTGGCCCAACTGATTCAGCACCTCGATGTTGCGTTCAAAAATCATCGCAGCATCGGGATACGCCTCCACCGCTTTGTCAATGCTGGCTTCACGCAACAAATGCAAGGTGGGGTACGGCGTGCGGTTGGTGAAGTTTTCGACATCGTCCACATCGGTGCCGCCGAATTGGTACTGCGGATGAAAGTCGGCCACTTGCAACACACCGTCGAGTTCTAAGTCGACCAACACCTCATCGCATGCGGCCAAGAAATCGTTGAAGTCCAAAAAGTCAGGCAATGCGTTCGGCGCGATGAGCAACGTGGTGTCTAACACCTCGGGATCCGCTGCCGCCAAGTGTTGCAACTCTTCACGCAACAAGGCCAACACCTCGGCGGGATCGGCAGAGGCACACACACGGTAACGCACCATGTCTTTCACCACCACCGCTTTGGCAAATGGGCACAGGTTCAAACCCACCACCGCATCGAGCAACCACTTCTGTGTGTCTTCAATGGCGATGCGCTCGGCATCGTGTGCGCTGTTATCCGCCATGCGATTTCTCCTGATACTGCAAAGCGCGACCAATGCGTGACGCCAACACCGTACCCAAAGCGCACAGCGCCACAGTCACCGCCCACGTCCATTGCCAACCGCCCACACTTGCCGCCACCCAGGCCACCAAGGGCGGGCCTGCGAATTGACCCAGGGCTGACCATTGCTGCATGTAGCCCACGGTGGTGGACACCGTGCCTTCGCTAGGCGCCAAGTGCAAGGCACAGGAAAACAAGGTACCGGGGATCAAGCCACCCACCGCAGAAAACATCACCACACACACAAAACGCAGCGGCATGGGCAAACCTTCGCCTTGCCAAACGGCATAAGCACCCACAGCCCCCAAGGCCATGCAGGCAAAACCGATCGACAACAAGCGCTGCGCCGGCCACCCCCGCTGCAACAAGCGACCTGACATGATGTTGCCGCTCACGTTTGCCAAAGCCACGCACGCAGACAACACACCTGCCATACCCGCAGACAAACCCAGCTGCGCATAGACCGTGGGGAGAAAGCCCACCACGGCCAACCACTGCGAGGAGTACACCGCAAACGTCAACGACACCAGCCAAGGCCCCGGACTGCGCAAGGTCAGCGCCAAACGCTGCGGCCATTTTTGACTGGGGTGCTGTGCTTGTGACAAGGGATCTACGGACGCGTCAGGCACACACAACCACACCGCCGCAAAGGCCAGCGCAGCCATCGCACCCAACAGCCACCACCAAGCAGACCAGTTCAACCCTGCAATCACCCACGGGCCGAGCAACAACGCCACCGCACTGCCCGTTGGCATGTAGGTGCCCCACCACCCCATGCGGCCACTGAGCTGCGTGGCATCCACAGTGTGCCGAATCAAGGCCGGCGCGGGCATCACGACCAGCAAAAAGCCCAGCCCTTCCAAGGCGCGCAGCAGCAACAACCCTTCGGCATGGGCCACAAAGCCGCCCGCCACACTGGCGCCCGTCAACACCGCCAGTCCCACCAACATGCTTCGGCGCAAACCCAAGGTATCGGCACTCAGCCCGGCTGCCAAGCCCAAGGTCATGCTGGCAATTTGCACCGCCGACAACAAGAACCCCGCTTGCACCAGCGAGATGCCGAGCGCGTCTTGCAGCACAGGCAAGGCCGGTGGCAACTTGCCCACATGCAAGGCCGCACACACGCCCGCCCAGACGATGACCCAAGAGGGGTGAATGCCAAAACGATGTGCGCGCATGCGTGCCTCAGGCCGTCAAACGGGCGTGTTCACGCGTGGCAAACCGATCGGTCATGCCCGACAGGTAATCGGCCACGGCGCGCGGCACATCGCTTTGCTGGGCGTAAGCCACTGGCATTTCAGCAGGCTTGCTGAGATAGATCGCAAACAAGGTGCGCACCACATCGCGCGCCCAATCGGTGGTGGCCATCACTTGTGGGTGACGGTACAAATTGCGAAACAAAAAGGACTTGAGCACTTTTGACTCTTCATACATCGCGGTGCTAAATTGCACCAGCGGAGGCCCTTGACGTGCCGCATCGGCACTGGCCGGCGCATGTTGCGCCAAGGCCGTGCGTGTGGCATGGATGACGTCGTAGACCTGATCGCTCAACATGCGGCGAATGGTTTCGTACAACACACGGCGCCCTTGCAACTGCGGGTGCTCTGCCAAAGTTTGCGCGTGGTAACGCGCAAACAGCGACACGTCTTGCATTTGCTCAAGCGTGAGTAGGCCAGAACGCACACCATCATCAATGTCGTGGGCGTTGTAGGCAATGGCATCGGCCAAGTTACACAACTGCGCCTCCAAGCTCGGCGGTGTGCCGTTGAGAAAACGCGCAGCCACCCCATCCGGTTCTTGGGCATTGATCAACTCGGCGTTGCGACGTGCACAGTGTTTCAAAATGCCTTCACGGGTTTCAAAACTCAGGTTCAAGCCATTGAAGGCGGGATAGCGCTCTTCCAACTCATCCACCACGCGCAGGCTTTGCAGGTTGTGCTCGAAGCCGCCATAAGGCGCCATGCATTCATTCAAGGCATCTTGGCCGGCGTGACCAAACGGGGTGTGGCCGAGGTCATGGGCCAACGCAATGGCTTCCACCAAGTCTTCGTTCAGTGCCAAGGCACGAGCGATGGAACGGCCCAGTTGCGCCACCTCCAACGAGTGCGTCATGCGGGTGCGAAACAAATCACCTTCGTGGTTCAAGAACACTTGGGTTTTGTAAACCAAACGCCGAAACGCGGTGGAGTGAACAATGCGATCGCGGTCGCGTTGGTGCGGGTTGCGAAAACTCGCCGCATGGACGGGCGCCTCGGGCTCCGCGTGGCGACGACCGCGTGACTGTTCAGGTTGGCAAGCGTACGGGGCTAACACGCGGCGTTCAGCCTGCACAACAGGCGTCAATCACTTCGGCCACCAAGGCGTCGGGTGCACCACGCACGATGGCGCTGCCGGGTCGGTCAATCAATACAAACTTGATTTCACCGGCTTCGGCTTTTTTGTCCACGCGCATGTGGTGCA
>JBPCSU010000032.1:0-6213 GCA_051006815.1 Limnohabitans sp. | reverse complement strand
CATCCAAAGCTTGCTGCACTTTGACCATGCTCATCTTGATCAAGTCAGCCGCCGTGCCCTGCATCGGCGCGTTGATCGCAGCCCGCTCTGCGCCCGCACGGCGCGGACCGTTGGGGCTGTTGATTTCGGGCAAGTACAAACGACGACCAAACACCGTCTCGACATAGCCTTGGGCTTTGGCTTGTTCGCGGGTGTCGTCCATGTAGCGCTTCACACCTGCAAAGCGTTCAAAGTAACGTGTGATGTAGTTCTTCGCCGCCGTGTTGTCAATGCCCAGCGCTTTGGCCAAACCAAAGGCGCTCATGCCGTAGATGAGACCAAAGTTGATGACCTTGGCGTAACGGCGTTGCTCGCTGCTCACTTGGTCTACGCCGACACCAAACACTTCCGCAGCCGTGGCGCGGTGCACGTCTAAGCCGTCGTGAAAGGCTTTGACCAAGGCCTCATCCCCACTGATGTGCGCCATGATGCGCAGCTCAATTTGGCTGTAGTCGGCACTGGCAATCACACAGCCGGCAGGGGCTACAAAAGCCTCGCGCACTTTGCGACCTTCGGCCGTGCGAATCGGGATGTTTTGCAAGTTGGGTTCGTTGCTCGACAAACGCCCCGTCACGGCCACTGCTTGCGCGTAATGCGTGTGCACGCGGCCGGTGCGCGGCACCGCCATCTGTGCCAGCTTGTCGGTGTAGGTGCCTTTGAGTTTGCTCAAGGAACGGTGCTCCAAAATTTTGGCGGGCAACGGGTAGTCTTCGGCCAGTTTTTCCAACACTTCTTCGTCGGTGCTACGTGCGCCCGTAGCCGTCTTTTTGATCACGGGCAAGCCCAGCTTGTCGAAAAAAATTTCACCGAGTTGCTTCGGGCTGGCCAAGTTAAATGGCTGCCCAGCAATCTCATACGCTTCGGTTTCAAGCTGCACGATACGCTGGCCCAGTGCGTGGCTTTGCGCAGCCAGCGTGGGGGCGTCAATCAACACCCCATTGCGTTCAATGCGGTACAGCGCTTCGCTGCTGTCAATTTCGAGTTGGTAGATGAAGCGCAATTTGTCATCGGCCTGCAGGCGCGGCCACAACACGCGGTGCACATCCAACGTCATGTCAGAGTCTTCGCACGAATACTCGGCGGCACGTGCCACATCGACTTGCGCGAACGGACTTTGGTGCGCGCCTTTGCCGCACAAGTCTTCGTAGTTCAACCCTTTGCGCCCCACATGGCGTTCAGCCAAGCTGGCCAAGCCGTGCGGCTTGTGGACCTCCAGCACATAGCTTTGCAGCATGGTGTCGTGGGCGTAGCCCTTCACCTCGATGCCGTGATTCGCCATCACATGGCGGTCGTATTTGATGTGTTGACCGAGTTTTTGAATCGCTGGATTTTCAAACCAGGGTTTGAGTTTGGCCAACACCTCGCCGATGGGCAATTGGGTAGGGGCATCGCCATAGCTGTGCCCCAGCGGGATGTAGCAAGCTTCGCCGGGCTGGACCGAAAAGCTCAAGCCCACAATTTCGGCACGCATGGCATCCAGCGAGGTGGTCTCTGTGTCAAACGCCACCAACTCGGCGGCTTGCAGCTTGGCCAGCCAGGTGTCAAAGGCCTCCCAGGTAAGCACGCAGTCGTAATGTTTGTCAGTCACCGCAGACACCGCGGGTGCGGGCTCGTCAAACAAACCTGGGTTGGGTTCGAACTTGGGTTTCGCTTCTGAGGTGGCCGTGTCACTGCCTTCGCTCAGCGCGCGCGCCAATCCTTTGAACCCATAGGTCTCGTAAAACGCTTTGAGCCCCGACTTGTCGGGCTCGGCCAAATGCAGCGCATCCAGCGCAGGCAAGCCGGGGACGTAGGCCGACAAATCGCAATCGGTTTTCATGGTGACCAACTGACGCCCCGTGGGCAACCAATCGCGGGCTTGGCGCAAGTTTTCGCCAGCGACACCTTTGATGGCGTCTGCGTTTTGCAGCAAGTTGTCGAGCGAGCCATATTCCATCAGCCACTTAGCAGCGGTCTTGGGCCCGACCTTTTGCACGCCGGGCACGTTGTCCACCGTGTCGCCCACCAAGGTTTGGTAATCGATCATCAAATGCGGTGGCACGCCAAACTCGGCGGTCACGCCGGCCACATCGCGCTTCTTGCCGTTCATGGTGTCCATGATGGTGATGTGTTCGTTCACCAACTGGCTCAAGTCTTTGTCACCGCTTGACACCACCACGGTCACACCTTGCTGAGCCGCCGTCACAGCCAAGGTGGCAATCACATCGTCCGCCTCGACACCGGGCACATCCAACACCGTCCAACCCAGCATGCGCACCATGGCGTGAATGGGTTCGATTTGCGAGCGCAAGTCATCGGGCATGGGCGAGCGATTGGCTTTGTACGCGGGGTACATCTCGTCGCGGAAAGTAGGTCCCTTGGCGTCAAACACGCAGGCTGCCCATTGCGTGGGCACTTCTTTGCGCAGGGCTTGCATCATGTTGATCATGCCGCGGATCGCCCCTGTGGCCGCACTGCTGGGGTCCCCCGGCACGGCGCGCAAATCGGGCATGGCATGGAAGGCACGGTACAGGTAGCTGGAGCCGTCGACCAGCAGCAAGGTTTTGGATTCACTCATAGCTACCAATTGTGCCGTGGGTATGGATGTCCTTGTTTGCTGCGCTCGCTGGGTGCGATGGGTGGGCGTCGCTGCTTCATGCTGTGCCAGAAATCATGGCAACGCCCACCCATCACACCCAGACTGCGGCCGGGATGTGAGCGCACCTACGGCATAGCTGGTGCCTTTGGCACATTGCCATGTCACGCCAACGAAATGACTTTGAAAAAAACAATGCTCGCCGCAGTCTTGGGGGTGGAGGGTTGAGCGGGTGACGATTTCTGGTACCCCAGCATGAGGAACCCGCTCAGCCCTTCGCCCCCAAGCGAGCCCAGCCAAAGAAGCCCAAGAAAACCAAAGAAACAAAAGCGCTAACACCGCGCCAACTACAATGGCAGAACTTTTTCATTCCTTGGTTGTCATGGCAGTTTTCACCGAAGTTTCAGAGTCGTCCGCACAAGAACTGCTGTCTCAACTCCGCTTGGGCGACTTGGTGGAACTCAAGGGCATCCAAGGCGGCATCGAGAACACCAATTACTTTCTCACCAGCAGCGAAGGCGCCTTCGTGTTGACGCTGTTCGAACGCCTCACGCACGAACAATTGCCGTTTTATCTGTACCTGATGAAGCACCTGGCACAAGGCGGCGTGCCGGTGCCAGACCCCATCTCGAACCGCGACGGCGACATCTTGCTCACCGTCGAAGGCAAGCCTGCTGCGGTGGTCAACCGCTTGCGCGGCAAAAGCGAACTCAGTCCCACCCCCGCCCACTGCGCCGCTGTGGGCGACATGCTGGCTCGCATGCATGTGGCCGGTCGCGACTACAACCGCCAACAACCCAACCTGCGCGGCCTGCCTTGGTGGAACGACACCGTGCCCGTGGTCTTGCCCTACTTAGACGAAGCGCAAGCCGCATTGATTCAAACCGAGTTGGCGTACCAAAACCACATCGCGGCCTCGTCGGCCTACACGGCGTTGCCACGCGGCCCCATTCACGCCGACCTATTTCGTGACAACGTGATGTTTGATGGCAGCGCAGAAGCCCCCGAGCTCAGTGGCTTCTTCGACTTTTACTTTGCAGGGGTCGACACCTGGCTGTTTGATGTGGCTGTGTGTTTGAACGATTGGTGCATCCACCATGCGGAAGACAGACATGCCGATGGCACACAAGATGCGGTCAAAGCCCAAGCCTTCATCGACGCCTACCAAGCGGTGCGACCCTTCACTGCCGCGGAGCGTCAGCTGCTCAACCCCATGCTGCGCGCCGGCGCCTTGCGGTTCTGGACATCGCGCTTGTGGGACTTCCATCTGCCGCGTGAGGCCAGCATGCTCAAGCCCCACGACCCCACACACTTTGAACGCGTGTTGCGCGCGCGCGTGTCCCACCCTGTCACACTCTGACGCATGAAACTCAACGTTGTCCCCGCCAACACCGGCTCCTTGTGGGTACGCCAAGGCATACGCGCCTTCTGGAAGCAGCCCCTCGCGCTGACTGGCCTGTTCTTCATGTTCATGGTCAGCATGTCGGTGGTGTCCATCGTGCCGCTGCTGGGCGGCTTCTTGGCGTTGATGTTGCTGCCCGCAGCATCGCTGGGTCTGATGGCCGCCACACGCGAAGTCGACATGGGCAAGTTCCCCATGCCACTCATCTTGGCGGTGGGTTTTCGCAACGGCCCCGAGGGCAAACGCAGCATGCTGATCTTGGGTGTGTTGTACGCCTGTGGCTTCATTGGCGTGATGGGCCTGTCGGCCTTGGTCGATGGTGGTGACTTTGCCAAGCTGTATTTGGTCGGTGGCTCGCTGGAGATGGACACCTTGATGAAGCCCGAGTTTCAAAACGCCATGTGGCTGTCGCTGGTCTTGTACTTGCCCTTGTCCATGGTGTTTTGGCATGCCCCAGCGCTCACCCATTGGCACGGGGTGCCGGTGGTGAAAAGCTTGTTCTTCAGCACCGTGGCTTGCCTGAGCAACTGGCGCGCCTTCTTGGTGTTTGGGTTGTTGTGGTCGTTCATTTTCTTGGGCACCACCTTGGCCATCACGCTCCTCTCGGGTCTGATAGGCGACAACGACTTTGCCGCCATGGCCTTGCTCCCCGCGATGCTGATGTTGGCCGCGATGTTTTTCTGCTCGACGTATTACAGCTTCAAAGACTGCTTCACGTCGGACACGCTGTACGCGTAAGCCATCGACGCGCACCGAGCGCGTCTGATTACACCTGCGTGAGTTTGGCCACGCTGAGCGCCAGCCACTTGGTGCCATGGCGCGGGAAGTTCACTTGTGCACGCGCATCGTCGCCCACACCCTCAATGCTAACCACCGCCCCCTCGCCAAACTTGGTGTGAAACACCTGCACGCCCGCACGTACCCACGCGTTGGGACCACTGCTGACGGGTGCCGCCCGCTGCACCACAGGTTTGGCAGCCGCTGTTGCCGCACCACCTCCCCAGGGGTTGTTTTGCCACGCAGGGTTTTGCCATGCATCACGGCGCGTGGGCATCGCGTCGGCAAATGCAGAACGCGCCGGCGTGATCCATTTGAGCGTGTGCTCGGGCAATTCATCAAAAAATCGGCTCTTGATGTTGTAACGCGTCTGACCGTGGAGCATGCGCGTTTGTGAGTGGCTCAGGTACAAGCGTTGACGCGCACGCGTGATGGCCACGTACATGAGACGACGTTCTTCTTCCAATCCGTCGTAATCGTTCATCGAGTTTTCGTGCGGGAACAAGCCCTCTTCCATGCCGGTGATGAAGACGCAATCAAACTCCAAACCTTTGGACGCATGCACCGTCATCAGCTGAATCGCGTCTTGCCCAGCTTGTGCTTGGTTGTCGCCCGACTCCAGCGCCGCATGCGTCAGGAACGCGGCCAGCGGCGAAAGTGTTTCGCCCGTGTCCGCGTTGATCATCGTGATCGAGACGGCTTGGCCTGCAAGCGCTGCATCGGTCGGTGCATCATTCGCGTCGCTGGCGACCGGCTGCCCATGCTCATCCACCGGCAAGGCCACGGCATCGCGACCAAAGCCTTCTTGGGTCACAAAGCTCTCGGCCGCGTTCACCAGTTCTTGCAAGTTTTCAATGCGGTCTGCCCCTTCACGCTCACCTTGGTAATGGGTGATCAGACCTGAGTGGTCGAGCAACAGCTCAATGATGTGACGCAAGTTTTGACCTTGCGTTTGCTCCCGCAACACATCGATCTTGGCGACAAACGCACTTAGGTTGGCGCCGGCCTTACCAGGAACGGCACTCACGGCGTCGTGCATGGCGCAGCCCATGGCACGGGCAGCGTCTTGCAACTGTTCGATGCTGCGTGCACCAATGCCACGCGGCGGAAAGTTGACCACCCGCATGAAGCTGGTGTCGTCGCGTGGGTTCTCTAGCAAGCGCAAATACGCCAACGCGTGTTTGATTTCAGCGCGTTCAAAAAAGCGCAAGCCCCCGTACACGCGGTACGGCATGGCTGCATTGAACAAAGCCGTTTCAATCACCCGGCTCTGCGCGTTGCTGCGATACAGCACCGCAATTTCGCTGCGGTGTTTCACGCCTTGCGTGCCAGCACCGCCATCACCCACGTGATTCTGACCATCGCGCAAGAGTTGCTTCATCTCTTCCACCATCCACTGCGCTTCGGCAAAGTCGGTGGG
>JBPCSU010000031.1:0-2632 GCA_051006815.1 Limnohabitans sp. | reverse complement strand
TACGCTCTCCCGCAAGAAAGCGAAGGGCGCGCACTCGTCCACTCCAACACTGGGGTGGAGCTGATCTCTAATGTGTGCCGCCATCGCCAAGCAGTGATGCTCAAAGGCCGCGGGTCGCTGAATGGTCAGTCTCAAGCCGCAGCGGGGGGCAACATCGTCTGCCCCTTGCATCGCTGGACCTATGCACCTTCGGGTGAGTTGCTAGGCGCGCCGCACTTCTCGCAAGACCCCTGCTTGAACCTCAATAACTACAAACTGCGCGAGTGGAACGGTTTGCTGTTTGAAGACAACGGCTTGGACATCGAAGCCGACTTGGCCAACATGGGCCCCCGCGCCGCCCTGGACTTCACAGGTTTTGCCCTCGACCGCGTGGAACTGCACGAATGCAACTACAACTGGAAAACCTTCATCGAGGTCTACCTCGAGGACTACCACGTGGGCCCGTTCCACCCTGGCCTCGGCCAGTTCGTGACCTGTGACGACTTGAGCTGGGAATTCAAAGACAACTACTCGGTGCAAACCGTGGGCGTGTCGCAAGGCTTTGGCAAACCCGGCTCGCCCACCTACCAAACCTGGCACGACGTGTTGCTGAAATATCGCAACGGGCAACTCCCCGACCGCGGTGCCATTTGGCTCACCTACTACCCCCACATCATGGTGGAGTGGTATCCCCACGTGCTCACGGTCTCGACCTTGCACCCCCTCAGCGTGAACAAAACGCTGAACATGGTGGAGTTTTATTACCCCGAAGAGATCGTTGCGTTCGAACGCGAATTCGTCGAAGCCCAGCAAGCCGCCTACATGGAGACCTGCATTGAGGATGACGAAATTGCCGAGCGCATGGACGCAGGCCGCAAAGCCCTGATGCTGCGCGGCGATAACGAAGTGGGCCCTTACCAAAGCCCGATGGAAGATGGCATGCAGCATTTCCACGAGTGGTACCGCGGCAAACTCAACTTCACGCAACCCTAAAGCCACGCAGACATGCAAGCCCTGTGGATGCTGCTGGGTGCAGCCTTCTTCGCCACGATGGGCGTGTGCGTCAAATTTGGCTCACAGCATTTCAACTCCGCCGAGTTGGTGTTCTACCGTGGCATTGTGGGCGTGGTGTTTCTCGCCATCATTGCCAAACAAAACAAGGTTTCACTGCGCACCCAGTACCCCAGCATGCATCTGTGGCGCTCGGCCATTGGTGTGTTCTCGCTCAGTGCCTGGTTTTATGCCATTGCCAAACTGCCCCTGGCAACCGCCATGACGCTCAACTACATGAGCAGTGTGTGGATTGCCGCCTTCTTGGTCGGAGGCACCTTGATCAACTGGACACCGCAAGAAGGCCGCAGCCCTTGGTCGCAAGGCCCCCTCGCCTTGAGCGTGATCGCTGGCTTTGCCGGTGTGGTGATGATGCTGCGCCCCACCATTGAACAAAACCAAATCTTCGCGGGACTGATTGGCTTGATGTCGGGCTTTGCAGCCGCCTTTGCCTACATGCAAGTGATGGCACTCGGACGCCTAGGCGAGCCCGAAACCCGCACCGTGTTTTACTTTGCCATTGGCACCACAGTGGCAGGCTTGCTCGGCATGGGCTTTGCCGGTGTCTCCGAGTGGAATTGGGAACACGCCGTGTGGTTGCTGCCTGTGGGCATTTTTGCGTCGCTCGGCCAACTGTGCATGACACGTGCATACAGCCAAGGCGCCACGCTGGTGGTGGCCAATTTGCAGTACTCAGGCATTGTGTTTGCCGCGCTCTACAGCCTGCTGCTGTTTGGCGATGACATCCCACTCATCGGTTGGGCTGGCATGACTTTGATCGTCGCCAGCGGCATGACCGCCACCCTGCTGCGCGCACGAGCAGCTCCCAACGCCCCTGCGGAAGAACACTGACCTTGTTTGGAGCACACATGTACACCACCTTGATTTCTGTCGCCCAACTCAAAGCCTTGCAATCCAGCGGTGCCTCCCTGCTGATCGTTGACTGCACTTTTGATTTGATGAACCCACCTGCAGGGCATACGCAATACCTTGAACAGCACATTGCGGGTGCCTTGCATGCCGACCTAGACAAACACTTGGCCACGCACGATGCGACGCACCGCGTGAATGGCGGCCGACACCCCTTGCCTCAACGCGAGGTGTTTGCCACATGGTTGCAACAGATCGGCGTGAACGAAGACACCCAAGTGGTGGTGTACGACCGCAACGGCATGAACTACTGCGGCCGTTTGTGGTGGATGCTCAAGTGGTGCGGTCACCAAGCCGTGGCGGTGCTCGACGGCGGTTTGCAAGCCTGGGTCGCGGCACACGGGGCCGTCAACGCTGGCGAAGAAGCTGCCAATCATGCGGGGCACTTTGTTTTGAAAGAACCTCTGCTGCGTTTGGTGGACACCCTCACCGTGTCGCAACATTTGAACGACGGCACGCAAACCATCGTCGATGCGCGCGGCGCCCCTCGCTACCGTGGTGAGGTTGAACCGCTGGACCCCGTGGCCGGTCATATCCCAGGGGCCTTGAACCGCCCCTTCAACACCAACCTCAACGAACAAGGGTTCTTCAAAAGCCCTGCTGAACTTCGTGCGGAATTTGTGGCCTTGCTCGGTTCTGCCCCACCTGAAACGGTGGTGCACCACTGCGGCAG
>JBPCSU010000030.1:0-3571 GCA_051006815.1 Limnohabitans sp. | reverse complement strand
CGCAAAAGTTTCGACATTCAACGTGGGGCGGCTCACAAAGTCGGACTGCGCACCAACGGTGTGAATGCGTGCGATGAAGCGACCAATCCACTCCAACACTTCTGCGTCGTCTAACTCCGGCATGCGCCCTCCTCGCCGTGGGCTCACGCTGAAGGCAAAACCATGTGCATGGTGCAAGGTCTTGCCATGCAACGTCACGGGCCCGACCAAGGGGACATCTTCGGCCATCAGCTCAGCAGAAAAGGCGTGCTCTTCTAAGATTTGTTCGTCGGTCCACCGCTCTGGCCTGTAAAACTTGGCCACCCAGGATGTGTTGTCATCCAGCATGACTTGGTAGACCCGGTTTTCATACGAGCTCAGGGCCGTGAGGCGCCCATCCACGGCCAAGCCCAGGTCTGACAAGGCATCCAGCACCACATCGGGTGTCAGGGTTTCATAAACATGGGGCTTGGGGACCTCGTCAAACACCCCAGACCACCTCTTTGTCTTCAGCATGCGCACGACGCAACATGTCGACAAAGGGCACCACGCGTTGCTTCAAGCTGATGTGCCTCGGGCCACCCACCGGCGTCTCATCCTCCGCGTTGTCTTGTGCCGCCTCTTCCTCCAAAACAGCCTCATGCAAATCGTCTATCGCTTGGCTCATTTCCTCCGGAAGAATGATGCCTGTGGGCCCAGGTTCTTTGCCAATGATTTGAAGAATTTGGCGCCCCTGGGGCTCGAGCATGATGAGGTCACCGGTGGCTTTGGATTTGAATTTGTACAGCATGTTTTCATTGTGCGCGCTTAGGACGCAGCGTCAAGTGGATTGATTTACGGGGTTGAGCAAGGGGTCAACCACGGCGTGAAACGCTGTTGGATTTTCAAACATCACCCAGTGCCCCGCAGCGGGTACAACATGAAAGGAATCCATTTTGGAAAGCACTTGGGGCACTTGCATCAGTGTGTCTTTGTAGAGCGCATCCAAGCCCCCCCAAACACCGTGTACGGGGCATTTCCAGCGGGGTTGCGCTGACACCAACACATCGGTGCGTGCAATGCGGCGCCGCCGTAAACGGTCGCGGGCGACGTTGGCAATTTGCAAATCAATCACCGCATCGCTCACAAAGGCGGGATCGGCAAACATCATGGCGACCAAATTGTGGCGATGCACCTGGCGTTGTGCGGCCTCATCCATGTTGGGATGCATGCCGCGCATGGGGAGCTCTTTGCCAAACAAGCCCAATCCCGGCACACCGACCAAGATCAACTGGCGAATCAATTCGGGCTGTACGGCAGCCACCAACCCCGCTGTCATGCCACCGAACGAGAACCCCATGACATCGATGGCTTGCTGGGAAAAAGTCGTCTTGAAAATTTCTGCCACATACGGCACCAGGCCATCTGCATCGAGCACACCACGGGGCAAGCTTGAATCACCAAACCCCGGAATGTCGAGTGCCCAGACCGGGCGATATTCAGCGATGTGCAGCACATTGCGAACCCAATGGGTCCAACTGCCTGACCCGCCGTGTAGCAACACCAAAGGCGCAGCTGGGCGGTGTTGACCCCAGACATGCCACACCGCATCGCCCCATGCATACGGTTGAACAATGCGCTGTGCCAGCTGTTGTACAGGATTGACGTGAACACCCATGTGTGTAGTTTCCAAGAAAAACGCCCACTGAATAAATTCAGCGGGCGTTTTAAAGTGGTTGCGCGAGTAGGATTTGAACCTACGACCTTTGGGTTATGAGCCCAACGAGCTACCAGGCTGCTCCATCGCGCGTCAAGACGATTATTATAACCTATTAAGCGGCAGTTTCAGTAGAAGAAGCCTCAGAAACTTCTGGGCGATCCACCAATTCAACATAGGCCATGGGGGCGTTGTCACCCACGCGGAAACCCATTTTCAAGATACGTGTGTAACCACCTGGACGTGTCTTGAAGCGTGGGCCCAATTCATTGAACAACTTCACCACGCTGTCACGATCGCGCAAGCGATCGAATGCCAAGCGGCGGTTGGCAACCGTGGGCTCTTTGGCCAAGGTGATCATGGGTTCGATGACGCGGCGCAGCTCTTTGGCTTTGGGCAACGTCGTTTTGATGGCTTCGTGCTCGATGAGCGAATTCATCATGTTGCGCAACATCGCCAAACGATGTGAGCTGGTGCGGTTGAGTTTGCGAAGTCCGTGTCCGTGACGCATTTTGATTTCCTTTGATGTTTTGCCGGCCGCCGTATCAGGTACGGCCAGGGGACTTTAAAAGTCGGTGGTTTTAAATTAACGACGCTCTAAACCGGCAGGTGGCCAGCTTTCGAGTTTCATGCCCAAAGTCAAGCCGCGTGAAGCGAGCACTTCTTTGATTTCGTTGAGTGACTTACGACCCAAGTTAGGCGTCTTCAGCAACTCATTCTCGGTGCGTTGGATCAAGTCACCGATGTAGTAAATGTTTTCTGCTTTCAAGCAGTTGGCCGAACGCACGGTCAATTCCAACTCGTCCACAGGGCGCAACAAGATCGGGTCGAACTGTTGGTTGCCACGTGTTGCAGCGGCTTCCATGATGCCGTTGATGGCGTCACCTTCCAACTGTGCGAACACAGCCAGTTGCTCAACCAAAATCTTGGACGAAGCGCGCACAGCGTCTTAGGCTGTGTTGGCGCCGTTGGTTTCGATTTCCATGACCAAACGGTCGAGGTCGGTGCGTTGTTCCACACGGGCGTTTTCAACGCTGTAGCTGACACGGCTCACGGGGGAGAACGCAGCGTCCAACACGATACGGCCGATGGATTTGCTAGGCTCTTCGCCATAGCGACGCACCGTACCGGGCACATAGCCACGGCCAGTTTCGACTTTGAGTTGGATGTCAATCTTGCCGCCTTGCGACAAGTTGGCAATCACGTGCTCAGGGTTGATGATTTCAACGTCGTGCGGCACTTGGATGTCGGCAGCTGTGACAGCGCCTTCACCCTCTTTGCGCAAGCTCAGTGTGACTTCATCGCGGTTGTGCATTTTGAACACAACGCCTTTGAGGTTCAACAAGATGTTGACCACGTCTTCTTGCACGCCGTCGATAGACGAGTACTCATGCACCACGCCAGCGATGGTGACTTCGGTCACGGCATAGCCAACCATGGAAGACAACAAAACGCGACGCAGGGCGTTGCCCAACGTGTGGCCATAGCCACGCTCAAACGGCTCCAAAGTCACTTTGGCGCGGTTGTGGCCCAATTGCTCGACGTGAATATTTTTTGGTTTCAGCAAATTCGTTTGCATTCAGATTTCCTCTCAATACCCCCGGTTCGTTACACCGGTAAGGCTGGGTGTCTGGACCACGCTGCGCGAGCGGGCAGCGTGGGGTGCGTTAGGTTGAAAACTTCCACCAGGATTAACGCGAATAAAGTTCGACGATCAGCGATTCGTTGATGTCTGCAGCGAATTCGTCGCGGTCAGGCGACTTCTTGAAGATGCCTTCAGCTTTGTCGTCATTGACTTCCACCCAAGCAGGCATGCCCACTTGTTTCGCCAATTCGAGGGCTTCCAACACGCGGCCTTGTTTCTTAGACTTTTCGCGCACAGCCACCACGTCACCG
>JBPCSU010000029.1:0-2655 GCA_051006815.1 Limnohabitans sp. | reverse complement strand
CGGCGGCACTGATGAGGGCCACTGCCTCGGGGTAGTTGAGCTTCAAGCCACGCGCTTGTCGGCGCTCGGCCAACAAGGCAGCAGTGAAGATCAACAGCTTGTCTTTTTCTCGGGGTGTGAGTTCCATGGTGTTTTTCTATGCAACTTGCGTGCCCTGTTCTGAATCGCGTGATAGCGCCTGAACTGCAGACTTTGGTGCAAAGAATCCGTGTTGGTGCGCACGCATGCTCGCAAGAAGCGCACTGGATTGGGGATTTTTCTATTCTTACGAACGCAAATGGTGCGCACACCTCACGCTTGTTTTGCTTCTTATAGCAACAGCATTTCGCCTCTGGGAAACCCTAGTGTTGGCACAGGGCTTGCAAAGCACAAAAGCAAGTGCATGGCTACCGCGATGCCTTGATCAACCCCCTTTATTTTTGGAGCGAACCCCCATGATGAACCGTCGAGGAAACCTAAAAGCCCTGGCCGCAGCTGCTGCGCTGTCGGTCGGATCATTTGTCATTGCGCCACAAGCGCAGGCTGCTGACACCATCAAAGTGGGCGTGTTGCACAGCTTGTCTGGCACCATGGCCATTTCTGAAACTGTGTTGAAAGACACCGTGTTGATGGCCATCGACGAGATCAACGCCAAGGGGGGCGTGTTGGGCAAGAAACTCGAACCCGTGGTGGTCGATCCCGCATCCAACTGGCCTTTGTTTGCTGAGAAAACCAAGCAGTTGCTCGGCCAAGACAAGGTGTCTGTGATCTTCGGTTGCTGGACTTCTGTGTCTCGCAAATCGGTGTTGCCTGTGGTCGAAGAAATGAACGGCTTGCTGTTCTACCCTGTGCAATACGAAGGTGAAGAACTCAGCAAAAACGTGTTCTACACAGGCGCGGCACCCAACCAACAAGCCATCCCTGCGGTGGACTATTTGATGAGCAAAGACGGTGGCGCCGCCAAGCGCTGGGTCTTGTTGGGCACCGACTACGTCTACCCACGCACCACCAACAAAATCTTGCGCGCTTACCTCAAGAGCAAAGGCGTGAAAGAGTCGGATATCGACGAAAAGTACACCCCCTTCGGCCACAGCGATTACCAAACCATCGTGGCTGACATTAAGAAGTTTTCTGCCGGTGGCAAAACCGCTGTGGTCTCCACCATCAACGGTGACTCCAACGTGCCCTTCTACAAAGAACTCGGCAACGCTGGCTTGAAAGCCAAAGACGTGCCGGTGGTCGCCTTCTCGGTCGGTGAAGAAGAGTTGCGCGGTGTAGACACCAAGCCTCTGGTCGGTCACTTGGCGGCATGGAACTACTTCATGTCGATCAAGAACCCCGCCAACGATGAATTCATCAAGAAGTGGTCAGCTTACGCCAAGGCCAAGAACATCGCCGGCCACAAAGACAAGCCTTTGACCAACGATCCGATGGAAGCCACTTACATCGGCATCAACATGTGGAAGCAAGCGGTTGAAAAAGCCAAGACCACCGATGTGGACGCCGTCATCAAAGCCATGGCTGGCCAAACATTCAAAGCCCCCAGCGGCATCGTCAGCAAGATGGACGAGAAGAACCACCACTTGCACAAGTCGGTGTTCATTGGCGAGATCAAGGCCGACGGTCAGTTCAACGTGGTTTGGAAAACACCCGGCCCCGTCAAAGCCAAGCCATGGAGCCCCTTCATCGAAGGCAACGCTTCTAAGCCCGACGAGCCTGTGAAGAAGTAAGCCTTTCTCCGAGGGATCGACTTAGGGGGAGGGCGGTGCTCTCCCCCTTTTTTATGGGAAGCTGGATGACACGATTGACTTTTTCTGCTTGGCGGCACACCGCCTGCGCCCTCGCACTGGGTGTGTTGGGCCAGACGTCTGCCTGGGCGTTGACCGCGGCGCAAACGCAAGCGCTGGCAGTTGGTGAGACCGACGCACGCATCACAGCTTTGCAACAAGCGTTGGCCGCACCGGATGAAAAAACGGCCGCGTTTTTACAAGCCATGGCCGATGATGCCGTGAAGCTGAACGGCACACAGGTGCTGATCGTGCGCGATGGCAAAGCCACCGATCCTGTGACGGGTGACGCAGTGGCCGTCCCCGACAACGCAGAAGACGTGATCAACAACAACCGCATGCGTGGCGAAATTGATGCGGCCTTGTCAGCCTTGCAACTGCTCAGTTCCGACGCGGCCCTGCGATTGCAAGCAGCCAAGTCGGTACTGAAAGAACCCGACCCCACCAAGCTCAGCATGTTAGAAAAAGCCTTGACGTCCGAGGCCAACGAAGGCGTGAAGAAAGTCATGTTGATGGCGCGTGCCGCCATCCAACTCAACAGCGACAACGCCGACGAACGCATGTCGTCGGCCAAAATTTTGGCGGACAGCCAAACCCCCGATACGCAACTGTTACTGAACCAACGTCTGAGCCAAGAAGAGAACAAACAAGTACGCGCCCAGTTGCAAACCTCGTTGCTTACCATCCAAGCGGCGCTGAGTTGGGGTGAAAAACTTGGCGCCTTGTTCACCGGCATCAGCTTGGGATCCATCTTGTTGTTGGTGGCCTTGGGTCTGGCCATCACCTACGGTTTGATGGGCGTGATCAACATGGCCCACGGCGAGTTGATGATGATTGGCGCCTACGCCACCTTTGTGGTGCAAGGCTTGTTCCGCCAGTACTTGCCCGG
>JBPCSU010000028.1:0-10762 GCA_051006815.1 Limnohabitans sp. | reverse complement strand
TGATGGAATAGCCCTTGACGGGGTAGATGTTGACGCGGTCGCCCAGCTGCGCAGCAAAGTCGCGGCTGGCCACACCGGCGCACACCACCACGCCATCGAAGGTGTGCACGCAAGGCGACGCATCCTCTTGCATCACGGTGACCACGGCTTGGTGGCCATTGGTTTGCACCGAGGTCACATCTTGGCCGTATAAGGTGCGCACGCCCAAACGGGACGCTGCCGCTGCCAAGCCGTTGGTGAATTTATGGATGTCACCCGTGGAATCGCTCTCGGTGAAGTTGCCACCGTAGTAAGTGCCTGCCAACGTGGGTTCGATGGCTTTCATTTCTTCAGGTGTCACCGCGCGACGGGGCAAGCCGCCTTTGGCCAGCAACTCAGAGACTTTGCCAGCATGGTCAAACCCCTTTTTGTCGCGGTAGATGTGCAGGATGCCTTCCTTCTTCAGGTCGAAGTCAATGCCCTCCTCTTGCGCCCACGCAAACAAGTGCTGACGTGCAGCCACGGCCAAGCGCGCGGTCTCGACGGTGTTGCGTTCGTAATGGGGCATGGCGGCGATGAATTCGGCAAACCACGACAACTTGTGCCAAGTCGGTGCAGGGTTGACCAACAACGGGGCGTCGCTTTTGAGCATCCACTTCAAGCCTTTGAGGATGGTGGACCAGTGCGTCCACACCTCGGCATTGGAGGCCGAGAGCTGACCGCCGTTGGCAAACGAGGTTTCCATGGCGGCGTAGCGATGGCGTTCAAACAAGGTCACGGCAAAGCCGCGTTTGACCAAGGCGTAGGCGGTGGTCACGCCGGTAATGCCGCCACCAATGACTGCGATTGTTTTCATAGAACAGAGCTTTCAAAAACGTCGAGGGGTTGAGCGCCAAGCACGCAAGCCGCGTGCCTAGAGCGCCCCCTCTGTTTTTGGACCTGAGAGATTCACAGTGCCGCTGAACGCGGACCGTTTGCTCCTTCGGTGCACTGGCGGACGAATGCGCCAGCAGCTCTTCAGAGATAAATGCGTGTGACCGGTCCCTTTGCCTGAGAGTTTCCGGGGCGGTTGCTCCTTCGGCGCTGCCCACACGACGCGTCGCTGGCAGTCTCTCCCGATCACACGTCGACACAAAGTCGAGTGAATGTCAGTTCATTCTAATGAGCAAAAAACCTCTCCACAAGCGCCACCCAATAGGCAGAGCCAGTGGCGATGTTGTCGTCATTGAAGTCGTAACCAGGGTTGTGCACCATGCACGCGCCCGCTGAATCACCGTCGCCATTGCCAATCAGCAAATAGCTGCCAGGAATCTGCTCGAGCATGAAGGCAAAGTCTTCACTGCCCGTCAACGCCGGGCCGTGCAAGGTGACGCGATCAGGCCCCACCAAATCGAGCGCCACTTGGCGCGCAAAGTCGGTCTCGGACACGGTGTTGACCAACACGCAGTAGCCGGGGCGCCAATCGACCTCAGCGGTCACGCCAAAACTTTCGGCCTGTGCGGCCACCAAAGCTTTGATGCGTTGCTCCAACAAACGACGCACCGCCGGATCGAGCGAACGCACGCTCAGCTCCATCGTGGCCAAGGCCGGAATCACGTTGTTGGCTTGTCCTGCATGCAGCGCCCCCACTGTGACCACCGCCGTGTGTAGCGGGTCGACATTGCGCGACACCACGGTTTGCAAGGCCATCACGATGGAAGCTGCCGCCACCAAGGGATCGGCCGCGCGATGCGGCATGGCGCCATGGCCCCCGGTGCCATGCACCTTGATGGTGACGTAGTCGCTCGAGGCCATGGCCGCGCCATCGCGGAACACAAAGTGCCCCGTGGGTGTGCCAGGCATGTTGTGCATGGCAAACACGGCGTCACATGGGTGTTGCTCAAACAAACCATCGGCCATCATGCGCACCGCACCCCCGCCGCCTTCTTCGGCGGGTTGAAAAATCAGGTTCAAAGTGCCATCGAACGTGACGTCTTGCGCAATGATTTTGGCCGCAGCCAACAGCATGGCGGTGTGGCCATCGTGGCCGCAGGCGTGCATCAGGCCGGGCTTGCTGCTGGCCCATTCAGCGCCCGTGGCTTCTTGAATGGGCAGGGCATCCATATCCGCGCGCAGGCCCAAGCGACGAGCACTGGTGCCGCGCTGCAAGGTGCCCACCACGCCCGTCCCCCCCAAACCGCGGTGCACGGTGTAACCCCAGCTCTCTAGCTTGGCGGCCACCAAATCGGAGGTGCGGTGTTCTTCAAACGCCAGCTCAGGGTGGCGGTGAATGTCACGGCGCAGCTGAATGAACTCCCCCACTCGCTCGGTCAGGGCTTCACGCAAATACGTCATGTCACTGCGGCTGCAAGTTGATCGACTTGGCAATGGCGCGGAACTGCGCGGTGCCATCCGTGTAGGCTTTGCCCACTGCTGGCAAAGACAAGGGCTTAGCCACCAATTGGCTGTTGGCTTCCAAACCACTGCGCACGGCAGGGTCGGTCAACGAATCGGTGATGGCTTTGTGAATCGCTTGCACCACAGGCTCGGGAGTTTCTTTCTTGACGAAATAGCCCGTCCAAATATTGAAGGTGAAGGTCTTCAACGATTTGCTCTCGCTGATGGCGGGATAGTCTTTGACCGATTCCAAACGCTCGCTGTTGAGCATGGCCAACACTTTGAGCTTGCCTTGTTTGTGCAGCTCGTCATACGCTTTGCCAAACGGCGCCAAGAAGATGTCCACTTGACCGCCCAACAAATCTTGGTTGGCAGGCGCTGCGCCTTTGTACGGCACATGCGTCATGGGGATGTTGGTCACTTTAGACAAGTGCTCGCCCAACAGGTGGTAGAACGAGCCTGGGCCCACGCTGGCGTAGGTGATAGGACGGCCTTCTTTGGCCTCTTTGCGGGCGTATTCCAAAAACTCATCCACGTTGTTAACGGGCAAATCTTTGCGCGCCAAGAAGCCGATTTGAGCCGTGGCAATCATTTGCACCAAACGGAAGTCTTCGCTCTTGAACTTCACGGCAGAAATGGCCAAAGGCGCCAAGATCAACTCGTTGGGCGAGCCTTGAAAAATAATTTGGCCATCGGCGGGCGCGTACAGCACTTTCTGGGCAGCAATGGAGCCACTGGCGCCGCCCAAGTTTTCGACGATCACGGGTTGGCCAAAGTTTTTCGACAAGGTGTTGTTGACGGTACGCGCAATCACGTCCGACAAACCGCCTGCGGGGTACGGAACCATCAAGGTGACGGGTTTGCTGGGATAGGTCTGGGCGCTGACGGCACCGGCCAAAAGCAAACCGCTCAACAAAGCGGCCCAGCGGTTGAAATGATTGGTCATGTCTCGACTCCAAAGTGGTTGTTATGGCTGCATCGTAAGAAGCTGTTTTTATAATGTCCAATGCATTTTTATGTCAATATCTATAACTTAAATGCATAGATTGGAACTCCCATGACCCTGGTGCAACTCAAGCATTTGATCGAATTGGCCAGCAACGGTTCGTTCAGCCAATCGGCGCACAAGCTCCACCTGACGCAACCGGCTTTGAGCCGCAGCATCAAAGCGCTCGAGGACGAATTGGGACAGCCCTTGTTTGACCGCCTCGGGCGCAAATGCGAGCTCACCGTATTTGGGCAACACATCGTGCAGCGCGCGCGCATCTTGGTGGACGAAGCCAAGGAGCTGAAGCAAACCAGCCTGCAACTGAAGAAAGGCGAGATCGGTCAATTCCGCATTGGCATGGGCTCGGGCCCCGGCGCGATGCTGATGACGCCTTTGCTGATGGTGATGGCCACCGAACACCCACAGGCCCACATCGACATTTCACGCGGCAGCACCACCCTGTTGGTACAGGCCTTACGCGAGCGCGTGCTCGATGCCTTGGTGTTGGACATCCGATCGCTTCAACCTTCAGCTGATTTGAAGGTGGAAGCGTTGCAAGAAATGCACGGCGCGTTCATGTGCCGCCCCGGTCACCCCTTGGCCAAAAAACGCAGTGTGTCGTTTGCACAATTGCGTGCCTACCCCATTGCATCCACACCGTTGAGTGACGAAGTGGCGCGCATTTTGATGGAGCGTTTTGGCCCCAGTGCCCACCCCGATCAATTGGTGAATTTGCGTTGCGAAGAAATCTCGAGCTTGTTGGACGTGGCCCGCTCCAGCGATGCGGTGGTGCTGGCCATTCGCGCGTCAGCCCCCGACTTGGTGGAGCTGCCGCTCTCCCCCGCTTTGCAAGCCAACGCAAGATTTGGCTTGGTCACCATCGCCTCGCGCACAGAGCCGCCGTTGCTCGAAAAAGTGCGCGCCCTGATGCGTCAGATCATGAAAGATTGAGGCTCAGCGCTGTTGCAGCAACTGCGCGGCCACTGACACCGCAATCACCTCGGGCTCTTTGCCAGTGATGCCGCTCACCCCAATCGGGCAGGTGATGAACGCCAGTTCGTCGGCGGTGAACCCCTTGGCTTCTAGGCGATGCTGAAACGTGGCCCACTTGGTTTTGCTGCCAATGAGGCCGACAAATTTCAAATCCCCGTGCACGCGTTGACGCTTGAGGCAAGCCGCCACCACGTCCAAGTCTTCGGCATGGCTGAAGCTCATGATCAGCACCGACGCCCCGCTGGGCAAATCCGCCACCGCGGCCTGCACGGGGTCTGAGTGCTCACACACCACGTTGGGCGGCAACTGTGCGGGGAAGATTTCGTCGCGGCTGTCGATCCACTGCACACGATAGGGCAAGGCGCTGAGCACGATCACCAACGCGTGGCCCACGTGACCGCCACCAAACAAGGCCAAGGGCTGGCCCTTGGCCAACAAGCGTTGTTGCAGCGCCGGCGCATCGGCGGCACGGATGCGCTCAAATTTCAAATGCACCACCCCACCACAGCATTGCCCCAAGGCAGGGCCTAAGGCGTAGCGGGTGGTCAAGCTGTTGTCTTCGTGGGTGGCGTTGGTGGTGACGGGCTGTGCCAACAACGCACGTGCCTCGGTGATGGCCTGAAACTCCAAGTGTCCACCACCAATGGTGTTGACCAAGGTCTGTGGAAACACCGCCATCCAAGCGCCCACCTCACGCGGGCCGGAGCCCTGCACGCTGTCGACCGACACCAACACGCCGTCGGCATGTTGGAGTTGGCTGAGTAACGCAGCGGTGTGACGGGGCACGCGAACTTCAAGTACGCATCAAGCGGCAGCTTGGGCTTTGACGGCTTCGCAGGCCATCAAGATGCGTTCGGGCGTGGCAGGCGCATCCATGTGCACCACGACTTTGTGGTCGGCGCTGGCAGCCACTGCATCGCGCAAGGCGAAGAAGGCAGACAAGCCCAACATCAAGGGCGGCTCACCGGTGGCTTTGCTGTTGAAAGGCGTGGGTTTCAAGTTGGCGTTGTCGAACAACGACACCTTGAAGTGTTCAGGCACATCGCCCGCCACGGGGATTTTGTAGGTGCTGGGACCGTGCGTGAGCAGCTTGCCCTTTTTGTCCCAAATGCACTCTTCCATGGTGAGCCAACCCATGCCTTGGATGTAGGCGCCTTCGATTTGGCCTTTGTCCAACGCGGGGTTGATGCTGCGACCCACGTCGTGCACGATGTCCACGGCCTTGAGCCACCACTCGCCCGTGCGCGTGTCGATCTCGACTTCGCTCACAGCTGCGCCGTAGCAGTAGTAATAGAAGGCACGGCCATTCAAGGTGGTGAAGTCGTATTTGATTTCAGGCGTCATGTAGAAGCCAGTCACCGACAGACCCACGCGGTCGAGCCAGGCTTGCTTGGTCACGTCGGCCCACTTGACGGACTTGCCGCCACCGTGTGCTTCGTTGTTCGCAAACGTCACGTCACCTTCAGCGCAACCCAACATACGGGCCGCCACAGGCTTCAAGCGTTCGCGCATTTGCGCCGTCGCGTTCATGATGGCCGCGCCGTTGATGTCAGCACCGCTGGATGCCGAAGTGGCCGAAGCGTTGGGCACTTTTTGTGAATCGGTGGCAGTGATGCGCACATGGTCCACGCTGATGCCCAAACCATCGGCACACACCTGCGCCATCTTGGTGTTCAGGCCTTGGCCCATTTCGGTTCCGCCGTGGTTACAGCTCACCGAGCCGTCCATGTAAACCACCAGCAGCGCGCCGCCTTGGTTCAAGTGCGTGGCGGTGAAGCTGATACCAAACTTCAACGGCACCAAAGCCAAACCACGCTTGCGTGTTTTGCTCTTGGCGTTGAAGGCCTGCACCGCAGCGCGGCGTTCGGCATAGTGGGATTCGTGTTCAACCTGCGCAATCACTTTGTCACCCACCCAGTCTTCGATGAGCTGGTTGTATTGGGTGGTCATGGTGTCGGGCGTGCCGCTGATGGCAGGGTCTTTGTAGAGGTTGAGCTTGCGTACGTCCAATGGGTCTTTGCCCAAAGTCATCGCAATTTCGTCCATCACGGTTTCGATGCCGAACATGCCTTGTGGGCCACCGAAGCCACGGAACGCGGTAGCGCTTTGGGTGTTGGTTTTGCAGCGGTGGCTAACCAACTTGAGCGCGGGGATGTGGTAGCTGTTGTCGATGTGCAAACAGGCACGGTCGTTCACAGGGCCCGAGTAGTCGGTGCTGTAACCGCAGCGTGACATGAGCGTGATGTCAGCACCCAAGACGCGACCGTTGTCGTCAAAGCCCACTTCGTAGTCAATGCGGAAGTCGTGGCGCTTGCCAGTGATGGTCATGTCGTCATCGCGGTTCACGCGCAACTTGACGGGTTTGCCCAGCTTGTGCGCAGCCAAGGCAGCGCTTTGGCTGAAGATGCTGGCGTTGCCTTCTTTGCCACCAAAGCCACCGCCCATGCGACGGCAAATCACTTCAACGTCGTTGGTGTGCAGGTTCAGCGCGTGGGCGGCTTCGCGTTGGTTGCCATCCGGATGTTGGGTCGACACATACAGCGTGAGCTGGCCGTCCTCTTTCGGCACGGCATACGTGATCTGACCTTCGAGGTAGAACTGCTCTTGCTGGCCAGTGCGGGTGGTGCCTTTGATTGTGTGCGGTGCACTGGCAATGGCGGCCGCCGCGTCACCGCGGGTGATGCCCTTGGGCGGCATGATGAAGCTGCCCGCTTCCATGGCCTCTTCCACCGTCAAGATGGGCTTGAGTTCTTTCACCAAGACCTTGGCTTTTTTAGCAGCTTCGCGTGCGTACAGCATGTCGCGCGCCACCACCACAGCCACGGCTTGGCCCACGAACTCGACCTTGCCTGCGGCAAGGAACGGGTCGTCGTGCACGATGGGGCCGCAGTTGTTTTCACCGGGAATGTCTTTGGCGGTGTAGACCGCGACCACGCCGTGCTCTTTGAGAATGGCTTCGCGGTCAATGCCGTCGCCAATCAACTCGCCATGCGCCACAGGCGACAAGATGAGTGCGGCATACAAGGTACCTGCGTGTTCGGGAATGTCGTCGATGTAAGTGGCGGTGCCGGTGACGTGCAGATGCGCGGACTCGTGGACCACGTCGGTGCCCTGCTGAATGTGCGTCGCGGGCAAGAGGTTTTTCAGGTTCGTAGGAGCGTTCATCACACCACCTCCGTAGTAGGTTCTTCAATGAATTCCAAAGCCAAGTTGCGAGCCACCAAAGCGCGGTACGCCCATGTGGCGCGCAAGCCATCACGCGCCGTGAAGCTGGCAGCAATGGCCGCATCAAGGTCGGCCGCTTTCACATCGGCAGGCGCTTTGCCTTCCAACGCAGCTTCGAGCTTGGGGGCGCGGCAAGGCGATGGGGCCAAGCCGTTGTAAGCCAATTTCACGCCACTGAGCTTGCCGGCTTGGAGTGTGTAGCTGATGGCGGCACAGGTGGCCGAAATGTCTTGCTCGAAACGCTTGCTCACTTTGTGCGCGCGGAACACTTGGCCGGCCACGGGCTTGGGCAACTCAATGGCTTCAATGAACTCACCGGCTTCGAGCACGTTTTTCTTCATGCCGGTGTAAAAGTTTTCCAGCAGCACGTTGCGGGTTTTCTCACCGCGACGCAAGACCAAGTTGGCACCCAATGCCAGCAAGCAAGGCATGGAGTCGCCAATGGGTGAACCGTTGGCGATGTTGCCAGCCAAGGTGGCTGTCGAACGGATGGGGGGCGAACCAAAACGGCGCAGCACTTCAGCAAAGTCAGGATAGGCTTTGGCCACCAAGGCTTCCACTTGCGTCAACGACACCGCCGCGCCCATGCGCCAGGCTTTGTCGGTCTCGCTCACTTGGCGCAACTCTTTGACGTTGCCCAAGTACATGATGTGGTCAGGACGCACGAATTGTTTGTTCACTTGCAAACCAATTTCGGTGCTGCCCGCCAACAAGGTGGTGGTGGGGTGCTTGACCAAATAATCGGCCACTTCGGCCAAGGTCGCTGGCGACACAAACTCGTTGCCTTTGCGGGTGCGCACCACGGGCTGAACGATGATGTCGCCATCCAAACTCAGGGTGGGCGTGCTGGCACGCTTGATTTCTTTGAGCAAAGGCAAGTCAGCGCTGTCGTCCACCTTCAAGGCGGCCTTTTTCTCGCAGGCTTTGGCAGCGGCATCGATGATGGGGGCGTAGCCTGTACAGCGGCACAGATTGCCGCTCAACGCGTCGGTGATGTCTTGGCGCGCAGGCGTGGTGTTGGTTTGCACCAAGTTGACCAAGCTCATCACGATGCCAGGGGTGCAAAAGCCGCATTGCGAACCATGGCACTTGACCATCTCGTCTTGCACGGGGTGCAAGCTGCCGTCGGCTTTCTTCAGGCTCTCGACGGTCTTGACCGATTTGCCATCGAGCGAGGGCAACAACTGGATACAGGCATTGGTGGCCACATAGTCCACGCCGGTACCGGCTGCATTGAGTTCACCCACCATCACCACACAGGCGCCACAGTCGCCTTCGGCGCAACCTTCTTTGGTGCCGGTGCGGTGGAGCTGCTCGCGCAGGTAATCAAGAACAGTGGTGGTGCGACGCGCGCCTTGGGCTTCGACGATTTGGCCGTCGAGCACAAAACGCACAGTGTTGGTGACTTGGGTCATGGTGGGGTTTGGAAATCTGGGAAAAGATCCCTGATTTTAGTGACTCACGCCCCACATCGGCGACCCGTATGCCGCCTCGTATACAAATATTTAAAGGTCTTCGATGCGGCCGTCGGCATCCACCCGGTAGCAACGGACGTCCAAATTGAATACCTCTGGTTTCACAATCGAATTCCCCATCAACATGCGGGCACATTCTTGGATGCCTTCGGGAATCGACGGATGCGGGAAGATCAGCTCGGCCAGGTGTTCAATGCCAATGTCCATTGAAATCATCAAGGCCACGGCCATGATGGTGCTGGAGGCATGGGGGCCCATCACGCGCATGCCCAAAATCTTCATCTCGTCGTCGTCCGACACCAAGATTTTGAAGAAGCCATCCAGCTTGTGCATCGCAATCGCACGGCTGACGTAGCGGTAATGCATGATGGCAATGCGGTACGGAATCTTCTTTCTGCGCGCTTGGGTTTCGTTCAAACCGACCGAGGCCACCTCGGGGTTCAAGAACATGATGGTGGAGATGTTCTCGTAGACCAGCTCG
Source organism: Limnohabitans sp. (assembly GCA_051006815.1). Classification (GTDB taxonomy): domain Bacteria; phylum Pseudomonadota; class Gammaproteobacteria; order Burkholderiales; family Burkholderiaceae_C; genus Limnohabitans. The sequence continues at coordinate 1,245 of JBPCSU010000028.1, read as the reverse complement.
CGCTTGGGCGTACCAAACATGCGCTCAATCGCATGACGGCCTTCAAGCTCCCCCACGTTGACCAAAGAAATGTCCGCGGTGAAGTCGCCCACGGCATAGATATTGGGCACGTTGGAGCGGGTGTGTTCGTCGTCGATACAGCCGCGGTCGTTGAGCAACACGCCTGCCGCCTCTAGGCCTAAGTTTTCGCAATTGGACACACGGCCCACGGAAATCAAGGCTTTCTCCACGGTGTGGGTCTCGCGTCGGCCGTCTTTGTAGTTCAGCACGTATTCCACCTTGCCATCGACGATGCTCATTTTCTCGAGCGAGGCACCGTGGTGAATCATCACGCCGTTGTCTTCCAAATTGGCAGCCACCGCATGCGAAATGTCTTCGTCTTCGAAGGGCAAGATGCGCTCTTCTTTGTCGATCAAGAAGACCTTGGTCTTGCCAAAGTTCGAGAAGATGGTGGCGAATTCACAACCAATCACACCCGCCCCCAAGATGACGATGCTCTTGGGGAAATCGGGCAACGACGACACGCCGTCACTGGTGAGGATGATTTTTTCGTCAATCGGAATATTGGGCAAATACCGTGGACGGCTGCCCACCGCCATCACTGTGTTGTCCGCCCAAATGGTTTGTTGAGCGCCTTCGGCATCGGTGATGGCCACCTCGTTTTTTGACGCGAATTTGGCGTGACCGTTGAAAAACGTCAGTCGCCCTGTTTTTTCAAAATAAGAAATCTGCTTCTTCAGCTGCACATGCTTTTCAGCCACGGCGCGATGGGCTTGGTGCATCACACTCGAAAAATGCACCTCGGAGTCATACACCGTGTAGCCCAAGTTGGTGTTGTGCGTGAGCTGGTAGCTCTCTGACAGTTCCCACAAAGTTTTGGATGACAAGGCGCCATCAAAAATGCCTGCGCCGCCGACCTTGTTGCGCTCAACCAGTGCCACACGTTTGCCAAAGTCGATGGCACGCATGGCCGCCGCAAAACCGGACGGGCCGGCACCAATCACGCAGACATCAAATTTTTCCAAGGCCAATCTCCAATAACGATTAATTTAATTAATTCGTCATTATTGGTGATGTCTTCTGATTGAGAGAAAAGTTTGACGGGAGTTACCCGTAAGTACGGCTAACGAGCAAAAATAAAACCAGGTACAGAGCGCAAAATTGATTAACTAAAATTAACTATAAGACTTCTTTGCGCGCCCCCTCATCCCCTCCTCCAATCCATCCTAAAGCACAACCCAAAGC
>JBPCSU010000027.1:0-18362 GCA_051006815.1 Limnohabitans sp. | reverse complement strand
GGACTCAGGACTCAGGACTCAGGACTCAGGACTCAGGACTCAGGACTCAGGACTCAGGGGGATGGACGTCATGAAACAGCCTCTGTTTAAGCTGGCCATCCCCATCCTGGCCTTACCACGCGCAGCGAAGCGCTTTGTAGCCCTGTCCGTTGATTTAGGACTCTGCGTCCTGACCGTGTGGTTGGCTTTTTATCTGCGGCTGGGGGAGTTTGTCGCTCTGTCGGGGACCGCTTTGTGGGCTGTCGGTGCCTCCGTCGGTATCGCGCTGCCCATCTTCATCGTTTCGGGCCTGTACCGCGCCATCTTCCGCTACAGCGGTTGGCCGGCCTTGCTTGCGGTGGCGCGCGCGGTGGGCATTTACGGCTTGCTCTATGCCTCAGTCTTCACCGCCATTGGCGTGGCCGGGGTGCCCCGTACGGTGGGCATCATCCAGCCGATTTTGTTGGTGTTGTTCGTGGGTGCATCGCGTGCGCTGGCCCGTGTCTGGCTGGGTGACCAGTACCTGAGCATCCTCAAGCGTGCTTCCCGCCCCAAGGTGCTGATCTATGGCGCAGGTACCACCGGCCGCCAGTTGGCTGCAGCCATGGCCAACAGCCACGAAATGCAGGTGGTGGGGTTCTTGGATGATGACGACCGCCTGCACGGTCACGTGCTCAATGGCCAGCCCATTTACAACCCGGCCGACCTGGACAACTTGGCCACCACGCTCAACATCAGCGATGTGCTGCTGGCCATGCCCAGCCTGGGCCGCAATCGCCGCAACGAGATCCTGAGCCAGATCCGAAGTGCTCACGTTGCCGTGCGCACCCTGCCCAGTGTGACCGACCTGGCCCAGGGTAAGGTCAGCATCTCGGACCTGAGGGAGCTTGACATTGACGACCTGCTGGGCCGCGAACCTGTAACGCCCAATCACATCCTGCTGGTCAAGAACATCGTGGGCAAGGTGGTGCTGGTGACGGGCGCTGGCGGCTCCATTGGCAGCGAACTGTGCCGCCAGATCCTGGCGGTGAACCCGGCCAAGCTGCTGCTGATCGAGCAGAGCGAATTCGCCCTTTACGCGATTCACCAGGAACTGGAAGAGAAACTGGCTGGGCTGGACGTCGCCACGCCCCCCGTTCTGGTGCCCTTGCTGGCTTCGGTGCAGGACGATGACCGCATGCGCGAAATCATGTCCACCTGGCACCCTGATACGGTGTACCACGCCGCCGCCTACAAGCACGTGCCGCTGGTGGAGCACAACCCGGCCGCAGGCATCAAGAACAACGTGCTGGGCACACTGCGTACCGCCCAGGCCGCCGCAGAAAATGGCGTGGCCGACTTTGTGCTCGTCAGCACTGACAAAGCCGTGCGCCCCACCAACGTGATGGGCGCCAGCAAACGCCTGGCGGAAATGGCGCTACAGGCTTTGGCGGCCGCGCAGGCCGGCAAGGGCGGAGCTAGCGGTACCAAGTTCAGCATGGTGAGATTTGGCAACGTGCTGGGTTCGTCGGGCTCGGTGGTGCCCAAGTTCCGCCAGCAGATCCGCGAGGGCGGCCCCATCACGCTCACGCACCCGGAAGTGACGCGTTACTTCATGACCATCCCTGAGGCGGCCCAGCTGGTCATCCAGGCCGGCGCCATGGCCAAGGGCGGCGACGTGTTCGTGCTCGACATGGGCCAACCCGTGAAGATTATGGACCTGGCGCGGCGCATGGTGGAGCTTTCGGGCATGTCGGTGAAAGACGAGCAACACCCCGAAGGCGATATCGAGATCGCCGTGACCGGCCTGCGCCCCGGCGAAAAGCTCTACGAAGAACTGCTGATCGGCGCCAACCCCAAGCCCACCTTGCACCCCCGCATCATGAAGGCCCACGAGGAATTCATCCCCTGGGCTGAATTCGAGGCCAAGCTCACCGCCCTGGAAATGGCCCTGAACGTGAACGACGTGGGCGTGATCCGCCTGATGATGCAGCAATTGGTGGCGGGCTACACCCCCAGTGACGACATCGTGGACTGGGTGTACCTGGAGCAGGAGTCTGAAGCAAAGGCGATTGCATGAAGACCACTGTTCATCGCTTGGCTGGCTGGAAGCTGTTTTGCGCGAAGTGTCGCGAGGGGGAGGACGGGCTTTGCCCGGCACCCACCAGGAGGCAACTCAACCGCTTTTATGCAAGGTATCGCTTGGCTGCGCACTTTGAAGCCGTGCATGCACATGGGTACAGCGAAAAAGCACTGCGCGGCTACACCGCAGGACTGCGTTTGCTGGCGGCTTACAGTGCCGCCGAACTGCTTGGCGAAGCCATTGGGAGCCAAATCACATCTTGGAAGATCCCCGATTCCGCCTTGGCGGCAGCGTTGCGAAGAGTACTGCTTCGACCTTCCGCAGATTCCGAGGGTATCTTCTCACAAAAGGGACTTCGAGAAAAGCTCCAGCTGTTCATAGACGGAGATATTGATGTCCGCATTCCTGCCACGGCGTTACGCGTCATGGTGGCCCATGGAAGCTTCACGCCGACAGGAACGGACTCCCTGACAAAGGCCGGTGCCGAAGCGCTACAGCGGTTGTCGGATGTTTTACTGCAGGAATGCGAACAGCGCTTTGCCCACTGGCTTCATCACAATCTGGCCAAGCATGGTGGGGCTGCATAACTCCGCGTGCTTCCGCACCAATCCTCAGGCGTTATTGAGGAAAGTTCGACAGAGTGGTAAACTCCACCTTCAATTACTGCCAGCTACTACACACTACTTTCGATTACTGAGCGTTGCGGGTAGTCAGATGCCAGATGTAGATGGCCATTCCCTTTCAAGGCAGCCAGAGGCTCGATTCCAGCCTCAGCTTCATAAGCCAAGATGGCATCCATGGGGTAGCGAACGGCTCGACCGTGGATCTTGATGTACTTGGGTCCGGTCTTTCTGTATCGCCAAAATTGCAATGTGCGGATGCTCATCTTCCAACGTTCGCTCAGTTCGGTTTCGGTGAGCACGGCGGGTGTGCCCTCAGTGGGGGAGTTCGGTTTTTCCTCACGCATGTTTGTTCCTCGGTTGACTTGATATCGAATCGGCCAGCAGCCGGTCGTCGCTGGAAGTATTTGACGTGAATGGCGTCAATTTCCGTAGCAGGTATTTGAGGGCGCTTGCAGGCTGCCGAGTGCTTTCGCGAAAACGTCAGCGTTTTGTTGCTGTTTTTTCGCAAGGGGAGACTGCTGCGGAAGGACTGAGATCTGTGAAGTGCGCGACAGGCGTGTGGGTGTTGTAAGGCCCGCTGCCTCGAAGGCTTCAACGTCAGACAAGCGGTAGCGCACCCGTGACATCAATTTCACGTAGTGCGGTCCGACCCCGATGGATCGCCATCGCTCCAAGGTGGCTTCTGCAAGGCTCCAGCGCTCTGCTAGCTCTTTCTGGGTGATCATCTTGTCTTCCATGTCGGCATCCTTCCGGGGTGTTGTCGTGACCCTGATTTAGGCGCTGATCCCAGAGGAAGCCAAGCAACCGGATGTTGGTATTCCCATGAGTCTCGGCTGCCAATACCGATTGATTGACCTTCACCATGGGGGATGGCATAATCTGCCAATAGCTCTGGTAAGGAGGTTAATATGCCTACACGAAATGTTGTGCTCACCGAGCATCAAGCTTCGCTGGTCGAGCAGTTGGTGACCAGCGGCCGTTACCAAAACGCCAGCGAAGTTTTACGTGAAGGACTTCGTCTTGTTGAGCAGCGTGAGGCCGAAGATGCTCACCGTCTAGAGGCTCTTCGGACTGCTGTGCAAGTGGGAATAGCGGACATCGAAAGTGGTCGATTCAAATCCTTTGAGACCAAGGAAACCCTGCGCGCCCATTTCAAATCGCTCACTGACAAAGCGATTGCTGCCGCATGAGTCTGGTCTGGCAAGTCCGGCTGGCAGAGCAAGCCGAACTGGATTTCCTCGACATTGTCACTTGGACGATTGAGAACTTCGGGGTCCGCCAGGCTGACTCCTACGGCGAGACTTTGACGCTGGCGATCGAGGCCCTGCATGACGGACCAGAAATTCTGGGGGCCAAAGCCCGTGAAGAAATTGGACCTGGCATCCGCACATTGCATGTGGCAAGGGAAGGCAGAAGAGGTCGCCATTTTGTGGTGTTCAGAGAGGCGGAAGGTCAAATCATTGATGTCCTTCGATTGCTCCATGACAGCATGGACCTAGCCCGGCATGTGTTGCTGGCGAGCAATCGCGCCCACTGATTGCCTGACGATAAGTTCGCAAAATACTGCGGAGAACTGAGGCAACTTTCGCATTTGCACGCGTGTTTCTGATCCAGCTATATGTAGCTATGGAGTGCGGTTTTGGAAAAGGGTATGCTGCACCACCAAACAAAAAAGCCTCAGTGTTTGCACTGAGGCTTTTTTTTATTTTTTGTATTTGCTCACTTATTCGCAGCACTCTCCGCTGATGCAGCGCTGGCACGTTGCGCAAACTCAGCGCGCAGGGCTTTGAGTTTTTCGCGCGGGTCTTCTTTGACGGTGGTTTTGTCCAAGCCCATTTCAGCGATGAAGCGGCTGGGCTGCGTAGCAATCATTTCTCGGCCTTTTTTGCGCTTGCGTGTCCAGCTCACCGCCAGTGTGCGTTGAGCGCGGGTGATGCCCACGTACATCAAGCGACGTTCTTCTTGCAGACGCACCGCAATGTTTTCGTTGGTGTGTTCGTTGCCAGGCTCGTCGTCCAAGCGGAAGGGCAACATGCCTTCGGTCACGCCCACCAGCATGACGTGCGGCCACTCCAAACCTTTAGAGGCATGCAGGGTGGAGAGCGTGACCACGTTTTGATCTTTCTCGCGCTCGGTGAGTGTGGACAGCAAGGCAATGGTTTGCGCGACTTCCAACAAGTTTTTGGTTTCATTGCCGGTGGTCACGCCGGCGGTGTCGTCAATTTGGCCACCGCAGCGCTGCGCCATCCAGTCGCAAAACTCCATCACGTTGGTCCACTTGGAGGCTGCGAGCTTTTCGCTTTCTTCTGCGTCGTAGAGGTGTTTTTCGTAGCCAATGTCTTTGAGCCAATCGGTCAAGAAAGCGCGCGCATCTTCGGCACCCGTGGTGAGGCGGGCGCGAAATTCGAGGTCGTTCACATACCGACCAAATTCATGCAAACCACTCATCGCACGGCTGCTGAGCACCGAGGGCAAGCTGTTGCTAAACAAAGCTTCAAACATGCTGAGCTTGTATTGACTGGCGAACTGCCCCAGGCTGGCTAAGGTTTGGTGGCCAATGCCGCGCTTGGGGGTGGTGACGGCGCGCAAGAAGGCGGGGTCGTCGTCGTTGTTGACCCACAGGCGTAGCCAAGCGCAGAGGTCACGAATTTCGGCGCGGTCAAAAAAGCTTTGGCCGCCAGATACTTTGTATGGAATTTGCGCTTTGCGCATGGCAATTTCCAGCACGCGAGCTTGGTGATTGGCGCGGTAAAGCACGGCAAAGTCTTGCAGCTCGCGGTGGCCGCTACTGCTGGCATCGGTGCCCGCGCGCAGCGATTGGATGCGCGCCACCACGCGTTCGGCTTCGTGGTCTTCGGTGTCAGCGTCGACCACGCGCACGGGTTCGCCTTCGCCAAGTTCAGAGAACAAGGTTTTTGGAAAAAGCTTGGGGTTGGGCTGAATCACGTTGTTGGCGGCACGCAAAATCGCACTGGTGGAACGGTAGTTTTGCTCCAGCTTGATGACTTTCAAATTCGGAAAGTCTTGTGGCAGCTTGCGCAAGTTGTCCAGCGTGGCACCACGCCAGCCATAGATCGATTGATCGTCGTCACCCACCGCCGTGAAGCGGGCGCCACCTTGGTCAGGACGGCCCACCAGGCACTTGAGCACTTCGTACTGGGTGGCATTGGTGTCTTGGTATTCGTCGACCAGCACATGGCCGAGTTGGCTTTGCCATTTCTGGCGAACAGCTTCGTGCTCTTGCAGCAGTTTCAAAGGCAGACCGAAGAGGTCATCAAAGTCCACGCTTTGGTAGGCGGTGAGGCGTTCTTCGTAACGCGCCATGATTTTGGCGATGGTGCGTTCGTTGTCATCTTTGGCCAAGGCCAAGGCTTGGGCCGAGTTGAGGCCCATGTTTTTCCACAGGCTGATGGTCCATTGCCATTGACGCGCGGTGGCAGCGTCGGTGGTGCCACCTGCGTCTTTCAAGATGCCGGTGACGTCTGCACTGTCCATGATGCTGAACTGGGGCTTGAGGCCCATCACCCCGCCGTCTTGGCGCAGCATGCGCACGCCCAAGGCGTGGAAGGTGCAAATCACCACGTCGTTGGCGGCTTTGCCAATCAAACCTTTGGCGCGTTCGCGCATCTCCGCTGCAGCTTTGTTGGTAAAGGTGATGGCAGCAATGCGCTGGGGTTCGAGCCCGGTTTGAATGAGGCGGCCGATTTTGTGCGTGATCACGCGTGTCTTGCCCGAGCCAGCGCCGGCCAGCACCAGACAAGGACCGTGCAAGAAATTGACGGCTTCTTGTTGCGCGAGATTCAGACCAGCAGACATTCAGGAGACAGTGAATTGCAAAGCGGGCAATGATACCGGCCGACCCACAAGGCAAAATACCTGTGTGCTGAACATTCTTCTCGTTACCTTCCCCTTCTTTGCGCTGGTCTTGGCTGGCTTTGTCGCGGCGCATCGCCGCATGCTGCCGTTGGACGCGATTCCTGGCCTGAATGGCTTTGTGTTGTTCTTTGCGCTGCCGTGCATGTTGTACAGGTTCGGGGCCAGCACGCCCATCGTGCAGTTGCTGGATGCCACGCTGTTTTTGGCTTATTTGTTTTGCGCGTTGCTGATGGTGGGCTTTGTGGTGGCCGTCAGCTTGAACACGCGCATTGGCTGGAACGATGCCTCGTTTGGTGCGCTGGTGGGGGCGTTTCCGAACACCGGCTTTATGGGCGTGCCGTTGTTGGTGGCCTTGCTGGGTGCATCGGCAGCAGGGCCTGCCATCGTGACCATCGTGGTGGACATGGTGATCACCACCTCGCTGTGCATTGCGCTGTCCCGCTTAGACGGCGCGGATGAGCATGGCGCCAGTCGCGCAGCCAAGAGCGCGCTGAAAGGGGTGTTGACCAACCCGATGCCGTGGGCCATCAGTTTGGGGGGCTTGTCTTCGGCCATGGATTGGCAGCTGGTGGGGCCTGTGGCCAAGACAGTGGGCTTGTTGGCAGACGCGGCGTCGCCCGTGGCTTTGTTCACCATTGGTGCGGTGCTGGCGCGTTCACAAATACGGGTGAAAGAAAGCGGTCATCCACCGATCCTGTGGCGCGACTTTTTGCCTGTCGCGCTTTTCAAGTTGGTGTTGCACCCCATCCTGGTACTGCTGGTGTTGGTCGCGGTGGTCCAGCTTGGCTTTCACATCGAACGTTTCACGTTGATGGTGGTGGTGCTGGTGGCGGCTTTGCCGAGCGCGAGTAATGTGGCGTTGCTGTCGGAACGCTTCGGTGCCGATACCGGGCGAATTGCCATGATTATTTTGGTCACCACAGCGGCAGCGTTTTTCACCTTCTCAGGTGCGGTAGCGCTGCTGAACGGCTGATTTAAATCGCCAACGGGTCGACATCCACGGCCCAACGAACCACTTGCCGATGGGTGCTGCGTAGCGCATGCAAGTCGGCTTGCCAATGCGCCAAGAAATGTTGCAAGGCTTTGCGCGAGGTGCATTCAATCAGCAGTTGCGCACGTTCGATGTTGGCCACGCGCTGAATCGTCATGGGCACAGCGGGATACAGATCGACCAAGAGTTCATCGGCCAACGCCGCACCGGCCTCGCGTGCCGCGTTTAAAAAGCCCTGTGCCGCATCTTGACTGCGTGCCTCTGCCCGCACCAAGGCTTGGAAGCTGAAGGGCGGCAAGGAGGCTTGCTCGCGTTCTTTCAGTTGCTGTTCGGCAAAGGCTGGGTAGTCGTGTTGTTTGAGGGCTTCAAACAACGGGTGTTGCGGGTGAAAGCTCTGCACCCACATCTCGCAAGGACTGGCCGTTTGCATGGTCGCATCACGACCCGCACGACCTGCGGCTTGCATGAGCAGGCTGAACAAACGTTCAGGCGCACGGAAGTCACTCGAGAACAAGGCGCCGTCTGGGTTAAGCGCCGACACCAACGTGACGCGGCGGAAGTCGTGGCCCTTGGCAATCATTTGCGTGCCCACCAGCACGTCAACCGCACCGGCATGCACTTCGGCCAGCTGGCGCTCGAGCTCGCCTTTGAGGCGTGTGCTGTCGGCGTCGATGCGGGCGATACGGATGGGCGCGCCATCTGGGCGGCACACATCCGCCAGCAGTTCGGCCAGATGTTCTTCCAGTTGTTCGGTGCCGCGACCCAAGGGGCTGATGTCTAAGTTGCCACAGCTCGGGCAGGCGCGTGGCACGGCTTGTGTGAACCCGCAGTGGTGACAGCGCAGGGTCCGGTCGAGTTTGTGGAACACGCGGTAGGCGCTGCAATGCGGGCATTCGCTTTTCCAACCGCAGTCGTGACAGCTGAGCACGGGGGCGTAGCCACGACGGTTGAGCAGCACCAAGATTTGCTCGCCCCGCGTGACGCGCTCGCGCATGGCATCGAGCAGGTGGTTGGAGAACACGGTTTTGTAGGGCTGGCGGTTCATGTCCACGCGCCGCACCAAAGGCAACGCACCTTGGCCCACGCGCGATGGCATGGCCAAACGCATGTAGCGGCCTGCTGGTTCTGACCCCGTGGCGGGGCGGCTGTGGTGCCAGCTCTCCAACGACGGGGTGGCAGAGCCCAAAATCACTTTGGCGCCTTCCAGCTGTCCGCGATAGATGGCCAAGTCGCGTGCCGAATAGCGCGCACCTTCTTGTTGCTTGTAGCTGGGGTCGTGCTCTTCGTCGACCACGATGAGTTGCAACTTCGGTATGGATGCAAACACGGCCATGCGCGTGCCCAAGACGATGCGTGCTTCGCCACTGTGTGCAGCGAGCCAGTTTTTTAAGCGCTGCGCAGGGGTGAGGCTGCTGTGCATGGCCACCAAGCAATCGGCCCCCCACTGCGGGCAAAAGCGCGCACGAAAGCGTTCTTCCAGCTGTGGGGTGAGGTTGATCTCGGGCACCATCACCAAGATTTGCGCATGCGGGTCGCGCTCGAGCACGGCTTGTGCGGCACGCAGGTACACCTCGGTCTTGCCACTGCCGGTGTTGCCAAACAACAGGAAAGGGCCTTTGTGGGTCGCGATGTTGGCCAGTGCTTGGGCTTGCTCGTCCGTTGCAGCAGGAATGTGGGGGGCGGCGTAGTCGTTGGCTGGGGGCGTTTTGGGTTTGCGCTTCAAGCGACGCGCCCATTGCTCGGTGCTGAGCTCGCGCAGTTGGTTGGGCAAGGCGGCCAAAGCCACTTCGCCCGCGCTGCGTTGGTAGTAGCTGGCCGCGAAGTGCACCAACTGGCGCCACTGCATGCTGAGAGGGGCAATGCCATCGAGCACGCTGGCGACGGCGCGCAGTTGCAATGGGTTGGGGGGGGCGTCGGAAGTGCTTGTCGCGGCGTTGTCCCACACCACACCCAACAACTCACGGTTCCCCAAGGGCACGCGTACCAGGGTGCCGGGCGCGTGGGGAGTGTCGCTTTCATACGTGAGTGCACCACCCAACCCGCTGTGGGCGGGGGTGTGAACCATCACGGAGATTTGTGGCGACATGTCAAGCGGTCAGTTGGGATGTTTTGCTCAGGTTTTTTCGCAAAAAATGTCTTAAGTCGTTGATTTCAAAGCAGATCATGGGTAACCCAAAGATTTTGTGGATAACTTTGTTGATATCTTCAGTTGACGCTGCCCGAAGGCGCATGAATGCAGGGTTTCAACAAACTGCCTGAAAAATTTGCAGTACGCTTATCCTATATAAATCAACAACTTACAGCGACAAAACATTTTTTGAGAGGCCCAAAAATAAATCTTCATTCAGGTGCGGTGGATCAACTTTTTTGTGCATAAGTTGCGCATCGAAGTAAAACTTTTTGGGGCTTGACGCCCGATTTTTTTAAAAAATTTAGGGTTTTCGCAAAGCGCGTGAGTGGCTGTGAACCGTCTCGACCAACACGCCCACGTTTTCCGGTGGTGTGAACTGGCTGATGCCATGGCCGAGGTTGAAAATTTGGGTGGGGCCCGTGGTGTTTTTGTCGGTGTGTGGCTTGCCAAAGGCATCCAACACGCGGCGAGCTTCAGCGGCCAAGGCATCTGCGGGTGCAAACAGGGCGTTGGGGTCCAGGTTGCCTTGCAAGGCTTTGCCTGGCCCTCCGACCGCGCCGCCCACCTGTGCGCGGGCCTTGGCGAGGTTGACCGTCCAGTCCACCCCGAGCACTTCGCAGTCGAGGTCAGCCATTTCAGGCAACCACAAGCCGCCGCCTTTGGTGAAGACCAAGCGTGGAATGACAGCGCCGTCTTGCGAGCGATTGAGCTGCGCAAACACGCGTTTGGTGTAGGCCATGCTGAACTGTTGGAACATGCCGTCGGCCAGCACGCCGCCCCAGCTGTCAAAGATCATCACGGCTTGGGCGCCGGCTTCAATTTGGGTGTTGAGATACAGGGTCACGGCGTCCGCGTTGATTTCTAAGATGCGGTGCATCAAGTCGGGGCGGCTGTACATCAGGCTTTTGACTTGGCGGTAGTCGTCAGAGCCTGCGCCTTCCACCATGTAGCAGGCCAAGGTCCAAGGGCTACCCGAAAAACCAATCAAAGGCACGCGGCCGTTCAAGGCTTTGCGAATCGAGGTGACAGCGTCAAACACATAACGCAGCTTGGCCATGTCGGGCACGGCGAGTTCGGCCACCGCAGCTTCGTTGCGCACGTTCTTGGCGAACTTGGGGCCTTCGCCTTGCGCGAAGCTCAAGCCCAATCCCATGGCATCAGGCACGGTGAGGATGTCGCTGAACAAAATGGCTGCGTCGAGGGGGTAACGCTCGAGTGGCTGCAGGGTAACTTCGGTGGCGTAGTCCACGTTGGTGGCCAAGCCCATGAAGCTGCCCGCTTTGGCGCGCGTGGCACAGTATTCAGGTAGGTAACGGCCGGCTTGGCGCATCAGCCAGACGGGGGTGTGGTCGGTGGCCTGACGCAGGCAGGCGCGCAAAAAGGTGTCGTTTTGGAGTGGTGCAAACATGGCGACATTGTCGCCGAGGTGGTGCTTACTTCAGTTGACGGTGCTCAACCATCAGGCAGCGGTTTTGCACCACCACTAGGCCTGCTGCGGTGGCTTGTGCCGCCGCATCGTCATGCGCCACGCCAATTTCCAGCCAAAGCGATTTGGCGCCAATGGCAATGGCTTCTGCGGCGATGGGCGGGATGTCTTCGGAGTTGCGAAAGCAGTTCACCATGTCGATGCGCTCATGTTGAGCGGCTTCGGTCAGGCTGGCATAGGCGCGTTCGCCTAACACTTCGGGCGCATTGGGGTTGATGGGGACGATGCGAAAACCGTGGTCTTGCATGTACTTGGAGACGCGAAAGCTGTCGCGGTGCGGCTTGGGCGAGAGGCCGACCACCGCAATGGTTTTGCAATCGGCCAGGCTTTGACGAATGGCGGTTTGGGTCATGGCTTTTTGGCGGCTTCAGGCGTGGGCAATGTGGCCAATGCGTCACGCACTTGGCTGACGCTCAACAACTCCGACAACACCAGCGGTGCTTGGCCAGGCGTGTGCAGCACATACACAGGCACGCCGCTGCGTCCGAGCGCGGTGAGTGCGGCGGTAATGGCGGCGTCGCGACGCGTCCAATCTGCACGCATGAGCGTGACGTTGTGCGTTGCAAAATCAGCCAGAACCTCGTGGTCAGACAGCGTCGATTTTTTGTTGATTTGACAGGTGACACACCAAGCCGCGGTGAAGTCGACAAACACGGGGCGACCTTGCGCCAGGCTTTGTGCCACTGCCGTCTCAGACCAGGGCTGCCATACGGATGGGTTGGGTGTGCGTTCGTCGCGTGTGCTTGGGGCTGGCGCTTTCAGTTCTTCAGCGAAAGAAAAGGCGCCCCATGTCAATGCGGCCGCCAAGAGCCAAGCCAAACCGCGCGCTGCAGGTGTGTGCTGCTTGATCGTCCAAATGAAAGCTGCGAGCAACAGCAAGCCACCCAACGCAAACATGGCTGCGTCTAGGCTGGTTTGTTGACCCAAGACCCACAGCAACCACACCACGGTGGCCAGCATGGGGAAGGCCAGCAGCTGGCGCAAGGTGTCCATCCACGGGCCGGGATGGGGCAGCTTTCTAGCCACTGCAGGGATGAAGCTGGCCAACAAATACGGAGCGGCAAGCCCGAAGCCCATGGCGATGAAGATGGACAGCGCCTGCCAGGTGGGCAAGCTCATGGCCAAACCCAGCGAAGCACCCATGAAGGGTGCGGTGCAGGGGGACGCCACGGCCACGGCTAAGACACCTGAGAACAGGGCGTCCATCACGGGGTGTTTGTATTGGAAGCTGGCGAGTCGTGAAGGCAAGATGTGTCCCACGTCAAACAAGCCAAACAGGTTGAGCGCTATCAGTGTGAACAGCGCGGCCAACAAGCTGACCACGGTGGGAGACTGCAGTTGAAAGCCCCAGCCCAGTTGTTCACCGGCGGCGCGTAAGGCGAGCACGCCAGCGCCCAAGGCCAAGAAGCTCAACACCACACCCGTGGTGTACGCCAACCCGGCGATGCGGTGGGCACGGTGAGCCCGGCTGTGCTGCGCAAACCCCAGCAACTTGATAGCCAACACAGGCAACACGCAAGGCATGAGGTTGAGGATGAGACCACCCACAAAGGCCCCCATCAACGCCAGTACAAACCCAAGCCCACCTTCTGTGTGGGGTGCCGCTACGGGGCTGAGCGTGACTTGTGCATCGGGCGTGTTGGGAACAGCAGGCCAGGCCTCTGTGATGGGGGCTGACAGCGTGAAGCCTTGGCGATTGGCCCCTTGGCCTGCGACGAGCAAGATGCCGAATTGTTTGGGGTCGGTCGCGCGCAAGTTGCTCAAGGGGAGTTGTGCGGTCCACACATCGCCCTGCCATGCTTGCAAAGCCTTGGGGTGTTGATCGGTGGCGGACTCGACCAGCTCAGGCGCATCGGGAAATAGGCTGAGTTTTTGCCCCTGCAAAGAGGCGGGCAAACCGCTGACGCGCAAAACCAAGCGCTGAGCCTCAAAGCTGCTGGACGCTTGGGCGTTCGGCAATGAACGCGGCTGTTGGGCGAATACCTCTGTGAAGGCGGCAGCGTGCGGCACAAAGCTGCTGTTGGTTGGGATGCGCAGCGCGAAGTCACCCTCTTGCGGAATGCACTCCAGGCGGCACACCAGCCAGTTGGCGTGGAGTTGAATGTCGAGGGTTTGTGTGGCGTTGGGTTGGAACTGCTTGGAGACGCTGAGCGGAACAACCAAGAGCGCGGTTTTTTCAAACCCATAGTTGGTCAGATTGCCGGCTTTCAGTTTGTGTGGCAAAGGCCATTGCACCGCACCTGCTTCAACGCCGGCAGGCAAATTGAGCTCAACTTGGGTGGGCAAGCCAGAGTCGCCGGGGTTGCGCCAATAGGTGTGCCAATCGGGTTGGTGCGTGAGCAGCAAGCCCACCCACATCGGCTGGCCTGCTTGCACGCCTTGCGGTGCATGGGCCACCAGTTCGGCGCGCAATTGCGGGGTGGATACCACGGCGCTGGCCAAGGTCTGCGCCGATGCCGAGGCGGTGAGCACAAGGGCGAACCCCATCAGCAAGAGACGTGATGCGCCGAAAAGACGCGAGGCAAAAGTGAGCATGTGCCTGATGTTACCGAGACGGCGTGGTTTACGGGAGAGGCCGAGTAGGAAAGTAAGATGGCGCCTATGACTGCGCACACCCGCACACCCCACTCCAAAGCCCTTTCGTCACACCAATGGGCCGAGCTCACCACGCGCGACTTTGCTGCCCTAGATCCGGCTTGCACCGTTGCCGTGTTGCCCTTGGGCGCGACCGAGCAGCATGGACCGCATTTGCCTTTGTCGGTGGATTCGGTGTTGGTGGAGGGCGTGGTGAACGCGGCGTTGTCGCACCTGACCTTGGCAGACCCTGTGTTGGTGCTGCCTACGCAGACGGTGGGTTTGAGTACCGAGCACACGGCATTTGCGGGTACCTTGCATTTGTCCCCCCAAACGCTGATTCAGGTGTGGTGCGACATTGGCGCCTCGGTGGCGCGTGCTGGCGTGAAGAAACTGTTGATGTTCAAAGCCCATGGTGGCAACGTGGGGTTGATGGATGTGGTGGCGCGTGAGTTGCGCGCGCAGCACGGCCTGATTGTTTACAGCAGCAGTTGGTACAACTTGCCTCTAGACGCGTCGGTGATGGCGCAGTTCTCTGCCGATGAGCACCGCTTTGGCATTCACGCGGGCGACATCGAAACCTCCATGATGCTGGCGCTGGCACCCGAGCAAGTGGACATGACGGCTGCACAAAACTTTGCCTCGACCTCGCAAGACCGTGCCAAACAGTTTGCAGTGTTGGGTAACGGCAAGAGTGCCAAGCTGGGTTGGCACATGCAAGACTACAACCCACAAGGTGCAGCAGGCAATGCGGCGGCTGCCACGGCGGCCAAAGGCGAAGCGCTGGTGAACAGCGCAGGTGAGCAACTGGCGTTGTTGCTCAGAGAGTTGATCGCGTTGCCGTTGAGCACGGTGCGCGTTTAACTCTGACGCGCTTTACGCAAAGGTGATCCAGTCTTTGTGGCTGGGTGTTTCTAGATGCGTCACATGGTTGAACGACATCAGGAGATAGCGCTTGGGGTTGAAGCTGAATTCGCTGACCGCGCTGTTGCGAATTCGTAGGTTTAACTCGATGCTGGTTTCAGGGCTGGTACGCAACACGTGCGCTACGGCCGTGGCAATCGGCCCGCCACTGGAGACCAGCAACACATTGCCATCGCACGATTGGCGAATGTGGTCCAGCGCGGAGGTCACACCTTTTGAAAATTCTGCATAACTCGGCATGCCTTGGGGGCTGACCACGCCAGCCATCCATTGCGTGAGGCCGTCGCGTAGCAGACGGAAATGCTGCTTGTAGTTTTCTGGGCTGTTGGGTTTCACCAGGTCGCCCGGATGGATGGCGCGAATGATGGCTTCGCTGTCGTATTCGTTCAAACCTGGCCAGACCAAGGCGGTGTGTTGTGTGCCCATGCCTTGTTGGATGCCGGTCAATGTTTGTGCATGGCGTTTGAGTGCGCCGGTGACGACGGCATCAAACTTCAAGCCCTGCGCGCGCCAGTGCTCGCCCAAGCGCTGGCTTTGTTGCATTCCCAAGGGGCTCAGCTGGTCGTAGTCGTCAGCGCCTAGAGACGCTTGCCCGTGTCGTACTAAGTAGAGTTGGCCCATATGGATTTACGTTTGTTGAATGGCGGATTGAATCATCCACGCCACCGTGCCTAAAAGAGCCAACGCCATGCCTCGGTTGAACCATAGGAGCCGTAAGGCGGTGTCGTTCGGGCCTCTGAGCCAATGACGCAAACTGGCGCCAATCCAAGCGTAGGTCAGGTTGCTCGAGAGTCCAAAAAACATGAAGATGGGCAGGGTTTCAAGCAAGCGTCCCAACGTGTCGTCGTGCCCAATGACCCAACCGCTCACCACCGACAGAGCCAGGAACCAAGCCTTGATATTGATGAACTGCAGCATCACGCCTTGTTTAAACCCCACGACGGGGCCTAGCGCGCTGTCATTTAAGCGTTGGGTGCTTGCCAGTTTCCAAGCCAGCCACAACAAGTATGAAACGCCGGCGGCTAGCAAGCCAAAGCGCAACGGCGGAAAGCCCAACACCATCACGCCCAGACCGGCTGCATTGACGATGAGCAAAATGCCCCATCCGGCAGGCACGGCGCACACAAAGGGCAGCGCGCGACGCAGTCCGTAGTTGGCGGCCAACGTCGCTGACAGCGCCGTGTTGGGGCCGGGTGTGAAGGTGCCCACGGTGGCGAGGGCAATCAGGGCAAAGAGTTCAGCGCTGCTCATGCAGGCGAGGATAGTTGCTCCCAGCGTTCAAGGGCTGTCATCAAGGCGTCTTCAATTTCGGTGTCGCGTTGGTGAAGTTGCGCCACACGCGCAGGATCGCTGGCGTACAGGCTGTTGTCGCTCAGCGCGGCTTGTGTTTCTTTTTGCTCGGCTTCGAGTGAGGCAATCAGATCGGGCAGAGCATCCAATTCGCGTTGCTCTTTGTAACTGAGTTTGCGTGCTTTGACTGCCGGTGTCGACGCTGGTTTTGGGGGCTCTGTTGTTGTGGGCTTGACTGCTGGCGCTGCGGCTTTGATTTGCGGAGCCAATCCGCGTGCGCGTTCCGATTGGGTGAGCCAGTCTTGCACACCTCCTTCGTATTCGCGCCAGAAGCCGGGTTGTGACCCGGTGCCTTCAAAGACCAGCGTGCTGGTGGCCACGTTGTCTAAGAAGGTGCGGTCATGGCTGACGATGAACACCGTGCCATCGTAGTTTTGCAGCAACTCTTCGAGTAGCTCAAGCGTGTCGATGTCTAAATCGTTGGTGGGTTCGTCCAGCACCAGCACGTTGGCAGGACGCGCAAATAAACGTGCCAACAACAAGCGGTTGCGTTCGCCACCCGAGAGTGAGCGCACGGGTGAGGTCGCACGCGCAGGGGAAAACAAAAAGTCGTCCAAGTAGCTTTTGACGTGTTTGCGTTGCGTGCCGATTTCAATCCACTCGCTGCCAGGGCTGATGAAGTCTTCGAGCGATGCGTCCATGTCAAGTGCGTTGCGCATTTGGTCGAAGTACGCCACTTGCAAGTTGGAACCCTGGCGAATCTTGCCGCTGTCTGGTGCGAGCTCACCCAAAATCATTTTCAGTAACGTGGACTTGCCTACGCCATTGGGGCCAATCAAACCCACTTTGTCACCGCGTAAGAACGTGGCAGAAATGTTTTTAGCAATCACTTTGTCCCCGAAGGTTTTGCTGACTTCAGAGAGCTCTGCCACGATCTTGCCTGTGGGGGCACCTCTGGCAACGTCGAGTTTGACGCGTCCTACGGCTTCACGACGGGCCTCGCGTTGTTTGCGTAGAGCTTCCAAGCGTGCAATGCGGCTTTGGCTGCGCGTGCGTCGTGCTTCTATCCCTTTGCGAACCCACACTTCTTCACCGGCCAACAGCTTGTCTGCTTTGGCGTTGATGACGGCTTCTTGCGCCAGTTGCTCTTCCTTTTGCAATTGGTACTGTCCGAAGTTGCCTGGGTAAGACATCAGGTGGCCGCGGTCGAGTTCTACGATGCGTGTGGCCACTTTGTCCAAAAAAGAGCGGTCGTGGGTGATGGTGATGATGCTGCCCTTGAAGTCAATCAACAGTTGCTCGAGCCACTCGATGCTGTCGAGGTCCAAGTGGTTGGTGGGTTCATCCAACAGCAACACATCGGGCGATGTCACTAAGGCTTGCGCGAGCGCGACGCGTTTGAGCGTGCCGCCAGACAGTGCGTTGATGCGCGCGTCTGGATCGAGGTGCAAACGATGCAGGGTTTCTTGTACGCGTTGTTCCCAGTTCCAACCGTCAAACAATTCGATTTCATTCTGCATGGCTGTCAGGTCGCCCTCGCCTGCGGAGTACTGTTCAATCAAATGAATGACGCGGCTGAGTCCAGCGCTGACGGCCTCGAAAACGGAGGCGTTGCTGTCGAGTTGGGGCTCTTGTGCAACATAGGTCACACGTAGACCTTGCTGCACACGCAAGTCACCATCGTCAGGTTTTTCTAGCCCGCCTAGGATGCGCAAAAGAGACGATTTACCAGCGCCATTTCGGCCAATCAGTCCCACGCGTTCAGCGGTTTCAAGAGAGAACTCGGCGTGGTCAAGCAGAGCAACATGCCCGAAAGCGAGCTGTGCGTTTTGTAAGGTGATCAAAGACATGCGCCATTATCAAGTGCGGCATCTTTTTTGATGTGAGACCTCAGGGCGGAGCCTTTGCTTGATTGAAAGAAGGCTGTTAATGCAAAGTTTTTTCATGGGGTTGCACAAACTCGAAAAATGGTGCTATACTGACGGGCTCCGCTGATAAAAAGCGTTACGGGTTTACCCGAAACCAGTTGGTGGCGGTGGATTTAAAAATTTTTCGAAAAATTTTCGAAAAGGTCAAAAATCCGATGTATACTGCAAGGCTTCGCTGATCGCGGCGGGGTTACTCAAGAAATTGAGTGGTTCATTAAAAACATACAGCCGATAAGCGTGGGCGTTTGATGGTGATTGCCAAGTTCTTTGGAACTTAGCTTTAATTAGCTAACAAACGCTCATGAAGTAAAAAAGATGTGAAATTCGTCAAAGAAAATCACGTCGATTCCAATTTATGAGTTGCTCGAAAGAGCGAAAAAATATCAAGATCGAACTATAGAGTTTGATCCTGGCTCAGATTGAACGCTGGCGGAATGCTTTACACATGCAAGTCGAACGGCAGCACGGACTTCGGTCTGGTGGCGAGTGGCGAACGGG
>JBPCSU010000026.1:0-6061 GCA_051006815.1 Limnohabitans sp. | reverse complement strand
GTGTACAACGGCGCGTTGACGTTCCTCAGCTCGGGCACAACGCAAGCGCCTAACTTTGTGTCGACAGCAGGCGATGTGGATTTCATGAGCACCGTGAGTGCCGGCAGCGGCGCCATGACAGCACAGCGCGCACTGGTTGTGTCAGCCCCGCAGGGCAGCGTGTTGATCAACGATCAGATTGGCCGCATGGTCAAAAACCTGAGTTTCTCAACCTACCTCAGCACGGGCTTGTTAGACACCAGCCCGTATGCGGTGACGGTGGCGGCCCCCACCATCAAGCTGTTTGGCGATGTGACCACGTTTGAGTCGCAAACCTACGACGGCGCCGTGCGTGTGGGCAACAACACACACAACGGCAACACACGTTTGTTGGTGTCGGTCGATCCAAGCATCACCTTCAAAGGTACGGTGGACGATGCCGACCCCACAGGCAAGGTGAACGGGCTGGATGTGCGCGCCATTAGCTTGGCCGCACTGGCAGCCAATGCGCCTGTACCCACGATCACGTTTGAAAACAATGTGGGTAGCACCTCGCCACTCGCGAGCTTGCGATTGGCTGCTGGCACACAAAGCACGGTTGCGGGCGCGATGGTGACCGACATCAAGACCGACGACACATCGCGCCGCGACACCAACTACAAGGGCGACATCGTGCTCAAGGGCAATTTGACGGTGGACAACGCGCCCGAGATGATTGCCGAGCAGTTGTTGGTGCCCAATGCGTCACAAACACTGACGTGGTACACCGGCACGCCTGACTTCAAACTCCGACTGCCTGTCTCGGGCACCACGAGTGTGCTGCCTTCCAACTTCCATCTCAATGGCCCTGGCAGCACAAATGGTGGAAACGGCGGTGGCAACAACAATGCCAACAACACCGACACGGACGAAGGCGGACGTCAATGGAGAATGGCTCACAACACACAAGAAAACGCCAAGCAGGTACGCGCCAACGAGGCCGCCATCAAGGCCATGGACGCCCCAACGGGTCGCTTGGTGGCCGATGTGCAAGTGGGCAACGAAGCCAGCGCACTGCCAGTGGCAGCGGCACCTGCAACAAGTTCTTCACACGTACACGCACAAACCGTGAACGTGGGTAGCTCTGGTGCGTTTGTGCAAGTGCGTGAGTTTGCACCGCAAACCTTTGGCACTCAGCAAGCCTTTGTGTATCAGCTGCCAGCCGATACGTTTGTGCACAGCCGCGAGAACGAGTACATCAAGCTGTCAGCCACTTTGAGCAATGGCGCGAATCTGCCTCGCTGGGTGAAGTTCTCGGCTAAAACCCGCAGCTTCAGTGGCGAAGCCCCCAAGCATGTGAAGTCGCTCGATGTGAAAGTGACGGCCACTGACCGCCAAGGAAAACGTGCCTCGACGCGTGTTCGCCTGCTCTTCAGCAATGGTTCAGGTTCATAAAAAAATTGATCAACTCACACTGACCCTCATTGCGGGGGTCGCTGTTTTGCATGTGTGGGCCTTGAATCCAATCGGCTGGATGCGCGATGATGCAACACCCGAAGACGAGGTGGCGGTGGTGATTGAGGTGGCCGCCAATCGGCCCATGGCCAGTACGCAAGTACCCGCCACAGCAGCAACGCCTAAGCCCCGCCCCTTGCCAAGCTCAAGCGACACGTCAGCCGATGCCTCACCTCCCCCCGCTGCGCTGAGCCGTGCCGCCGCGCCCGCCACGCAAGGTGCGGACGTGCCCAGCACGAATGCCACCTACGAAGTGGGTAGCACCAAGAACCCCCGCCCCCCGTATCCACCTGCGGCGTTTATGGCGCGCATCGAAGGACGCGTGATTCTGAAAGTGCACGTCATGCCCGATGGCAAGCCCGCCGAGATTCAGCTGTTGCAAACCAGTGGTTCTACGCAATTAGACAAGTCAGCCCTCGACACGCTTGCGAAATGGGAGCTTCAACCCGCACGCAAAAACGGGGAAGCCATTGACCAATGGATTGAGGTTCCTATCCACTTTCGCGTTCTTCAAAAGTAAACCGCCATGAATTCTTCTTGGGTCATCGACACCACTTTGTATTTGCTCACTTTCATGTCGTTTTTGAGCTGGAGCATTTTTTTGGCCAAGATGCTGGCGGCTTGGCGCAGCCAGCGTGCCACGGTGCAGTATTTGGCAACCCAATGGCAGTCGCCCCATTGGCAAGCGGTGAACAACGGCGCGCATTCGCAAGAGACTGACTTGGCCAAGCTCAGTTATGCAGGCCTGGCGATATGCCATGAATGTGCCAATAGCCAATACACCACGGAAGAGTTGTATGCCATGGTGT
This sequence comes from Limnohabitans sp., assembly GCA_051006815.1. Classification (GTDB taxonomy): domain Bacteria; phylum Pseudomonadota; class Gammaproteobacteria; order Burkholderiales; family Burkholderiaceae_C; genus Limnohabitans. Next base: position 3,779 of record JBPCSU010000026.1, on the reverse strand, counting down.
CGGCGGGATTAGGCCAAGAAATTAACCACCTCACGCGGGAACGCGAAAGTTGGTTGGGTGTGTTGGCGAGCGTGAGTTCGATTGCTCCGTTTGTCGGTTTGTTTGGCACGGTCTGGGGCATCATGCACGCGTTGGTGGTGATTGGTGAAACCGGCCAAGCGACGATTGCCGTAGTGGCTGGTCCCATTGGCGAAGCGTTGATTGCCACCGCGATTGGCATTGCCACCGCGGTACCTGCTTTGATTTTTTACAACGTGCTGATGCGCAACACACGTTTGCATGTGACGCAACTTGAATCGTTTGCCGAGCGCTTTTTGCGCTTCGCCTTGAAGCACCGAGCCCAGTGGAGCGGCACATGATTGGCGGCCAAGACACCAGCACCAACGGCATGATGGCCGACATCAACATCACGCCCTTGGTGGATGTGATGATGGTGTTGCTGGTGATCTTCATGGTGACGGCACCGTTGTTGATTCCACAAAGCATTGGCATCAACCTGCCCAAAACCGCATCGATCAAATCACCGCAACAACCCAACACAGGACGTTTGACGATCGATGAGAAAGGTGAATTGCGCATGGACCAACACCCCATCACCATCGATCAATTGCCCACATACCTGAGCGACAAGGCTCAAGATGAAGACTACAGCCTGTCCATCGAAGCCGACGACCAGGTGCGATATGGCCGCGTGGCAGAAGTGTTAGCCACAGCACGTGCTTCGGGGGTGAGCAAAATTGCTTTTGTCACGGTGATTGGCGGGAAGCGCAATTAGTCTGTCGGGCATGGGCCCTGAGACGTTCGAACATATTGAAGAAGGTGAAGAAGGAAGTTATGAAATTGAAACTCAACACAATGAACCGTTTGGTTTTGGCAAGCGCTTTGTTTGCATGGGGTGGCACGTCACTCGCCGCTGACACGACCATTGCCACGGTGAATGGCGTGAAGATTGGCAGTGAGATGCTCGAGTTTGTGGTGGCCAACAATGTGGCACAAGGCGTGAAAGACACGCCCGAGCTGCGTGCAGCGCTGCGCACAGAGCTGATCTCGCGCGAGGTGTTGGTGCAAGAGGCCAAAAAGCAAAGCTTGGACAAAGACCAAGCTTTCAAGATGCAATGGCTCATGCAACAAAGCACGATGTTGATTGACAGCCTGCTGGCCAAGCATTTTGCCAACTTCAACATGACCGATGAAAAGCTTCGTGCCGAATACAAACGTCAAGTAGATCAATTGGGCGATGCCGAGCAATACCAAGTGAGCCACATCGTTACAAAGACAGAGGCTGAGGCAAAGGCGGCCATCAAAGAATTGAATTCAAAAAAAGGGCCCACATTTGCCAAGTTGGCGCGCGAGACGTCTATTCATCCGAGCGCCCAAAACGGTGGCAGCTTGGGCTGGCTACTGCCCAACCAAATTGCCCCTGCCTTGGCTGGCGCAGTGGTGAACCTAGGCGTGGGCAACACCACCAACACCCCCATCGCCACATCGGATGGTTGGCAAGTGTTGAAGGTAGAAGGCAAACGCAAATTCAAGGTACCCAGTTTTGAAGAAAGCAAACAGCAATTGGCCACCGCCGTCTTCACCAGAGAGCGCACCGAGTATGTGCAAAAACTGGTGAGTGCCGCGAAGGTTGAGTGATACAAGGAAATAAACGCCATGGCTAATCAAAGCATTTCAAGTTCGATCGGTTTCCATGGCGTATGGGTGGATGTGCTGGTCCCGCTGCAAGAGAACTTGAACATTGACGAGCCCAAGCTGGCTTCGCACCTGCGCAATTTGAGTGCAAAGGGTTTCGAAAACTTTGTGCTGTTTGGTCAAGCGGGCGAAGGCACATCGTTTTCAGGCGACGAGAAGTTGTCGGCGTTGACCCACGTCATCGAAGCCGGTGTGGAGGCCAACAACATCTTGTTGGGGGTGAACTCATCGTCCTACACAGAGGTGGTGCAGTTCATACGCAAGGCCTATGCAAAAGGGGCGCGTCGGTTTTTGGTGTCTGCGCCACTGTATGACCACCCTTACAGCAACATAGGCTTGTTTGACTATTTCGATCAACTCATCAAGCAAGTCAATCAAAACGATTGGCAGCTGTTCATTCACCAACTCGGCGGCAAGAACCAAGCATCCGACTTGCCAGAAGTCACGCTGGCTGATTTAAAGAAAGCCCATCCACGCATTTTTGTGGGCATCGTGGACCAAGACGTACACGTCAATCACACGGTGGAGTTGATTCGGGCATTCGACACTGCGCTTGCTGTAGCCACCTGTCATGAACCCAACTTAACCGTACTGAACCCCACGAATGTGTGCGTCTCTGCCTTGGCAAACGTGATGCCCAACGTCATCAAGCACGTGATTGCCCATGACTTTGTGAACAACGCCACCAAGGTGCCAGGCATGAAGGTGGCTAAGCCCGATGAACGGGTGACAGAGCTGATGACGATTTTGGACGGCTACCCCCAAGTGGCTGCCTTGAAACTGATGCTGTCACAGCACTACCGAATGGAAGGTTGGGAGCGTGTGCGACCACCCCATACCGCACTGACCAAAGAGGCGAAAGCCAAGCTCATGGCAGCATTCAAAACCTTCAACCTACAGGCCAGCGAATGAACTTTGCAAACACTTGGTATGTGATTGAGCGTAACAACCACTTCGAAACCATTTCTCACGAAGCGATGACTCTGCTGCCCGAGGGCAGCTATGTCATGCTGCAAAACTTTCAAACGCACCACGAAGCGCAAGAAGAACACAAGCGCTTGGTGCGGCTTGCCATTGCAGAGATGAAAAATAAGTTGGGCGGTTAAGCCAACACACCTAGTCCGTGCTTGTTCACCACATCAAGCAGCTTTAAAGCCATACCGCTTGGCTTTTTGGTACCAGCTTCCCACTTTTGAATTGTTGATTCGCTGGTATTGAGATAGAGCGCAAAGACGGGCTGGCTGACCTTTGCTCCCTCTCTGATTTTTTTAATTTGCACCGCTTTGTAAACAGGTGTTTTAGCGATACACGCGTGATCAAACTGACGCATCGTGGCTTTGTTTATGGCACCCACGCGAAGCAAGGCGACTGCGGATTCATGAATGGCCTCAAAAGCATCAGTTTTAAATTTCTTTTTCGTGGTCATAAAAAATCTCCATGAGATGCTTTTCTTCAATCAGTTGCGCCAGTTGCGATCTATCTAAAGCTTCGTAGCTTTTTGCAAGCAATCTAAACATTTCTAGCTCTGCATCGTCGATGTTGTCTCTGTCACTCTTTGCAAACAAATAGGCATAAATCCAATACGCGCCACCCTTGGCCAAAATGATCGAACGATGTTGGTTTTTATTCAACCTTTTCTTATAAACACCACCACCCAAATCAACAACTTGCCCTGCTAGAACCTGCTTTATGACCTTGCACAGATCGTCATCCGAGATGTGCGCATCCTTAGCGTTATGACTAAATTTTTTAGTTTTAAACGCTCTTGGTTTTATCTTTTTCGGTATACCAAATATAGCACCAGGTGCTACCAACATCAAGGAGTCAAGAAAGCCAAAAATTTAACCTTGATTGATCAATCAGTGGAGTAGCCTCAATACAAATCAAGTGATAGTCATCATCACTTAAGCGCTGATTGCGTTCACACCAAACCCAGCGGGGTGCGCTAACTCACCCCCTGCCCTCACTGACACCGCGCAGTACTTGAGTTCTGGAATTTTTCCAAAGGGGTCAAGTGCCGGGTTGGTGAGTAAGTTGGCTGCCGCCTCTTGGTACGCAAACGGGATGAACACGGCGCCTTGCGG
>JBPCSU010000025.1:0-6322 GCA_051006815.1 Limnohabitans sp. | reverse complement strand
CTTCAATCCAATCCTAAAAATAACAAGCCAGTTGCCATAGCCAACCCATGCAGCACAGTGGCCAAGATGGTCAACACAATCGGCACGGTCAGCCGTGCAGGTTGCCATGACCACTTCCACAACAACGTCAACGCCAACAACGACACTGGCAGCGATAACAAACCCCACAGCGCCGGCTCTGGGTGGATAAACCACCAAACCCCCAACGCCACCCAAGCATGCGCCAACAATGCCAGAACCCCATACATCACAGCGGCCCACTGCGCCCCCATGCGCACCACCCATGTTCGTTTGCCAACCTGGGCATCGGCCTGCGCATCCGGAAAACCATTGATCACCAAAATATTGCTGATCAGCAAGCCATAGCTCAGTCCCACCGCCCAGGGCATGAAGAAAAACGCACCACGCTGCACATAGTCAGCACCCACCACAACCAGCAACCACGCCAACCCAACTGTCACCTCCCCAAGGCCTCGCGTCATCAACGCCAACGGCGGTGCTGAATAAGCCCAACCCAATATCAAGCCTGTCAAACCCAACACCACCAAACCACCGCCGATTTGCACCGCAAGCCACAAACCTGCAGGAACCAAAAATAACAACAAAGCCAGCACCAAATCGCGCGTATCCGTCAGGCTCACTTCGCCTGTTTGAATCATGCGTGCGCCGCCTGTGAACGGAAACAAACCGTGTTGATTCGCATCGTCTGCACCGTTCAAGGCATCGTGGTACTCGTTCAAGACATTGGCTGCGGCATGCATCAGCATAGCCAGCAGCAGGGTGACGGCAGCCAGTCCCCACTGAATCGGGTGACCGCAAGCAACCGCGGTGCTGATGCCCAAGATGCAAGCGACCACGGTGATCGCCAAAAAACCCGGGCGCGTCATACGCACCCAGGTTTTGATGGAGAGAGGCGCGTGGGCCTCAGCCGTGGTCATGTGCAGTGCTTAACGCGGCACCAAGAACACCGACTTCTCATGCAACACATCCGTGCTAGCAGTGTCTTGGATGGTGAACTCAATCTTGTGCGACCCCGCTTCTGCTGTGCCGTAAGGCACGTTCACACGCACCACCACCCACTTGGCTTGGGCTGCGCCCACGTCCACCGTTTGATCGGTCACGATGTCGATGCCATGGATGCCTTGCACGGACAACGCATAGGTCTTGTTCACTTCTGACGCATTCATCACTTGCAATCGGTAGATGTTTTCCAAAGCCCCGTTCTCGGTGATGCGTGCCAAGGTGGCACGGTCACGCACCACATTCACCTTGAACGGCGTGCGCATGCCCAACGACACCCCCACTGCAATGATCAAAGCCAACAAGAACGAGGTGTACATCAGCACCCGTGGGCGCGCCACGCGACGCAGCATTTGCCCAGTGGTCCATTTGTTGGCCATCGCGTTTTGCGTGGTGTAGCGCACCAAGCCACGGGCGTAGCCCATCTTGTCCATCACCGTATCGCACACATCGGCACACGCGCCGCAGCCAATGCACTCGTACTGCAGGCCGTTGCGAATATCAATCCCAGTGGGACAGACTTGCACACACAAGGTGCAGTCCACACACGCACCCAAATTGGCGGCTTTGATGTCCGTCTTCTTCGAGCGTGCACCTCGAGGTTCACCGCGCTCGTTGTCGTAGGTCACGATCAAGGTGTCATGGTCAAACATGGCACTCTGAAAGCGTGCGTAAGGGCACATGTACTTGCACACCTGCTCGCGCATGAAACCCGCATTGCCATAAGTGGCAAAGGCGTAAAACAAAATCCAGAAAATACCCCACGCACTCACTTGGTTCAGCAGCAAGTCTGCGGCCAAATCACGGATCGGCGCGAAGTAGCCCACAAACGTGAAACCCGTCCACAGAGACAACACGATCCACAAGAAATGTTTCACCGATTTTTTACCCAGCTTGTCTGCAGAGAACGCAGATTGGTCCAAGCGCATGCGGGCAGAACGGTCGCCCTCCACCTTGCGCTCGATCCACAAAAATATTTCGCTGTACACCGTTTGCGGACAGGCATAACCACACCACAAACGGCCGGCCACCGCTGTAAACAAGAATAACGAAAGAGCCGAGATCACCAGCAAACCCGTCAAATAAATGAAGTCTTGCGGGTACAGCACCAAACCAAAAATATAGAAACGACGCGCGGTTAAATCAAACAGCACCGCTTGACGTGCACCCCACTCCATCCAAGGCAAGCCTTAGACCACGAGTGGCGTGATAGCCACCACCACCCAACGCCAATAAGCGAAGACGCCTTCGACCGAGCGCGGGTAAATTTTCTTAGCCGCTGCATACAGCGACACCATTTCCTCATCGTCAACCGGAACGGCTTGGATGGGAATCACTTTTTGGGGATCTTGGTTTTCGGCGCTCATGGTGCTACTTTCTTATGCCAACGTGTCCCACGCCTTCAGCGCTTCGGCCGAATACATCAGGGCGGGGCCACCGCCCATGTAAACGCAAATGGTCAACATCTCTTCCAGCTCATCGCGGGTACAACCGAGCTTACGCAAGGCCTTGACATGAAAACCCACACAGCCGGAGCAATGCTGGGTAATGCCAATCGCCAAAGCGATCAATTCTTTGTTCTTCGCACTGATGGCCCCTTCAGCCATGGATGCACGGGCCAACTGACCAAAGCCTTGCATCGCTTCTGATTGGGATTTGCGAAATGGAGTCAGGCATTCATTGATGCCTTGAATCAAATTGGCATGATCAAACGTACTCATCAGACAACTCTTTCTAAATTATTTCAATTGAACACCAGCGCCATCAAACACCTCAACGGTGACGGGTATGCCTTGGCGAACACTTTGTGTCACCGTACAAAACTCTTCAAACTGCGCCAACACATGGTCTACTTGCTGCAGCGCTGAGGCCTCTACGCCCAACCGAATTTGAGCTGTCATATTCAACACACGCAATCGGTTCTCAGCATTTCGCCCCACCTCAGCATTTACCGTGCAATGCATGGGCTCAGGCACCTGCTTGAATTTGCGAAACGCAAACAACAGGGAATCGGACAAGCAGTTACCTACAGCCGCACACAGCATTTGCATCGGTGAGGGACCTAAACCAGCCCCCAACGGCGCAGGCTCATCACTGGTCAGCACGGGCGCATCGCCGCCGAATGCTATGTCGAAGCGGTAGTCATGCCGTTGCGATAACTCAACGCGAATAGTTTTTTCAGTCATACAAATTCCATCACTCAAACGAAGGTTGTGCAGGCTTGAACACGTCATGCCCTGCGGCTTGCCATGCATCAATCCCACCGGCAATAGACTGGATGTGGGTGTAACCCATGTGCGCCAATGACTGGGCGCACAGCGCAGCGCGACCGCTGGTTTTGCAGTAGAGCACGATCTTCAAGTCACGCGCTTGCCACTTGGGGTTGCCCGCCATCTTGAACTCCAACATACCGCGCGACAGATGCGCAGCACCAGGCAAATGACCCGCTAAATACTCGTCCGTCTCGCGAACATCGATCAACAGATCGCAGGTCTGAATGGCCTTAACGGCTTCATCCACAGAAATTTCTTGAACAACTTGCTTTGCAGCAACCACCAAATCATGCGCAGTTTTCATGCCACTCTCCTTGTCATGACAGAACGTTTTTTAGGGGCTATCACTGTGGGCCAGGTTTGCTCGGTGTGCTGTTGCGTGATGCGGTTGCACACCAAATCGCACAGTGCATAAATCGTGGGATCTGCAATTTGGTAATACACGCTGGTCCCACGACCTTCTCGCTTGACAAAGCCTTGTTGCATCAACACAGCCAAGTGGCGTGACATATTGGCCGCGGTGTAACCACAGACCTCGGCCAACTCACCCACGTTGTGCTCTTGCTCGCGCAGCAAGTTCAAGATGCGCAAACGCGTGGGCTCCGCCAGGGCTTGAAAATAGGTCGCCACTCGTTCGATGGCTTGATCTGGAAGTTGGTTCATGTGTGAGATTGTAGACATATTTAAGTAGTTGATTAATTAATTGTTTAATTAAATAATCGACTAATTATTTATAGAATACGCACCATGACTGATTCCAAACTCCGCATCTCTGGTCGATTAGCTCGTTTTTTCCAATCGGCTCAAATCACCCCGCTTTTGGCTTTGGTGTGCTTGCTGCTCGGCGCGTTTGCCGTGCTGGTCACACCACGCGAGGAAGAACCACAGATCAACGTCACCATGGCCAATGTGCTAATCCCTTTCCCTGGTGCATCTGTCAAAGACGTGGAGCAAATGGTGTCAGGCCCTGCTGAGCAGGTGCTGTCGCAGATTGCGGGTGTCGAGCATGTCATGTCTGTCTCGCAACCTGGCCTGTCGGTGGTGACGGTGCAATACAAGGTAGGTGTGCCACGCACAGAAGCACTGGTACGTTTGTATGACACCGTCAACTCCCATGCGGACTGGCTGCCCAAAGGCTTGGGCGTCTTACAACCCTTGATCAAACCCAAAGGCATTGACGATGTGCCCATCCTCTCGCTCACCTTGTTTGGCAAAGACGCCGACCTGAGTGCGTTTGAGCTGGAGCGCGTCGCTCAAAATATAGAGATTGATTTGAAGCGCGTCAAAGGCACACGCGAAGTCACAACGGTGGGCGGTCCCTCGCGTGCGATTCAAATTGAAATCAACCCTGCGCGCATGCAAGCGGCTGGCATCACCGTTCCCGAATTACGCATGGCATTGCAATCTGCCCATCTGGGCGCACCCGTGGGCGATTTGCTCATCGGTCAACAAGCGATTGCTGTGGAATCTGGGCCATTTCTGAGCAACGCCAAAGATGTGGGCAATTTGGTCGTGGGGGTACGTGCAGGCAACCCTGTGCTGGTACAAGACATTGCGCTCGTCAAAGATGGTGGCGCACAGGCCAACACGGCCGTTTGGCATGGTGTTGCAGGCAAGCAAGCTTTTGAGCGCACAGCAGTGACCATCGCCATCACCAAGAAACCCAGCGAAAACGCCATCGAAGTAGCCAATGCCGTGTTGCAACAGGTCGAATCACTCAAGCACATCAAAGTTCCAGCAACCATGGATGTCACCGCCACCCGCAACTACGGCGAAACTGCGAACGACAAAGCTCAAAAACTGATTCAAAAGCTGTTGTTCGCCACCGCTTCGGTGGTGGCTCTGGTATTCATCGCTCTAGGACGTCGTGAAGCGGCCATCGTCGGCACGGCCGTCATCTTGACGCTCACTGTCACCTTGTTTGCATCGTGGGCATGGGGCTTCACGCTAAATCGCGTGTCTCTGTTTGCGCTCATCTTCTCGATTGGCATCTTGGTGGACGATGCGATTGTGGTGGTAGAAAACATCCACCGCCATCAAGCATTGTTCCCGCACAAAACACTGACCCAAATCATTCCAGGCGCAGTGGACGAAGTCGGCGCACCCACCATCTTGGCCACCCTCACTGTGATTGCCGCATTGCTGCCTATGGCCTTCGTCACTGGGTTGATGGGGCCGTACATGAGCCCTATTCCCATCAATGCCAGCATGGGCATGCTGTTGTCATTGGCAGTGGCCTTCATCGTCACGCCGTGGTTGGCGCGTCTTTGGATGAAAGCCGCACCTGCACACGGCCACGCTCAAGACCACAGCACTGACAGCCCACTCAAGCACGCCCTGAGCCGATTCTTCAAAGCACTCTTTGCCCCGTTTTTGAACGAACAGTCCGGCCCGCGCAATCGTTGGACACTGGGCGCAGGCGTGCTGGTTGCCATCGTGGTGTCGGTGGCCTTGCCCGTCGCGGGCTTGGTGGCATTGAAGATGCTGCCCTTCGATAACAAATCCGAGTTCCAAGTCGTGGTTGACATGCCTATTGGCACACGTTTGGAAGAAACCGAAAAAGTGCTGCACGCGCTAGGCACGCACTTGGCCACAGTGCCAGAGGTCACGCATTACCAAGCCTACGCAGGCTTGAGCGCCCCCATCAATTTCAACGGTTTGGTCCGTCAATACTATTTGCGTAGCGGCGGCCATGTGGGGGACATTCAAGTCAACCTGCAAGACAAGCATTTGCGCAAAGCGCAAAGTCACCTGATCGCCATGCGTGAACGCCCTGCTCTGCAAGCCATTGGCAAACAGTTCAACGCCAACGTCAAAGTGATTGAAGTGCCACCAGGCCCTCCCGTGCTGGCCCCCATCGTGGCCGAGGTCTACGGCCCCACAGACGAAGGTCGCAACCAAGTCGCCAAATTGGTGCGTGCGTTGTTCAGCCAACAGGCCGGCGTGGTGGATGTGGACGACAGCACCATCAGCGCTGCACCCCGCCACGTGTTGCTGATCAATCGCCAAAAAGCTGCACAAATGGGTGT
>JBPCSU010000024.1:0-3824 GCA_051006815.1 Limnohabitans sp. | reverse complement strand
CGCTGCAGGGCGGTCGGTCAAATCGAAAGCCAAGTTGAGGGCCGCCAGCACCGCAATCCGGTCACGGGCTTTGATCTTGCCGGCATCGCGAATCTTGCACATGGCTTCGTCGACCTTACCGACGGCTTCGCTCAGGCGTGCTTCGCCGCCTTCGGGGCAGCCCAACACATAGCCTTGCCCCATGATTTGAACTTCGATTTGTTTCATGCGTTGTCCTTGGGTTCCGTGCCTTGTGGCAGGCGATCAATCAGGGCGTCAATGCGGTGGCGCGCGGCGCCTAAGCGAGATTTCAGCAAGTCGCGTTCATGCGAAATCTCTTGCACTTGTTGCGCCAACAACGCATTGGTGCGTTGCAGCTCTTCGTGGCGCAGCAGCAAATGCTCGACGCGCTCGGCGATTTGATCGATCAAGGGTGTGTTTGACATGGCTCAGCGATTTTAAGGTGGCTGAAAGCTAAATTGCTAAAATTACCAATGTTGGTGCTCGCAGTGTGGTTCACATGCTGCAGTTCAACGGGAAGCAGGAAGGTCGCGTCGACACGCTCGGCAACACCCAACCTGCGCTGCCCCCGCAACGGTCAAGCGGACGAGCCCTTGGGCTCCGCTTCTGTCACACAAGCCACTGAGCGCCTTGAACAAGCGTTTGGGAAGGCGACAGAGGTAGTCTCCGCCAGCCCGGATACCGGCCAACAAGGTGGCGGTGCGCCTAAAGCGCGCTGCTTGAACGCTCAAGCACTGTCGGGGAAGGCGGTGAGAGCCATTGATCTGTTGGTTTAAATCATGAAGAAATCTATCCGTCTCCGTGCGCGTGCGTTTGTGCCCGCGCTGTCTGCTTTGGCTTGTTCACTGACTGCTGCGCAGTCCCTGCAAAGCCCACCTTTGCCTGAAAGCATCATCACAGCAAACCGTATCCCGCAGGACCCAATACTTCTCCCGATGGGGGTTTCAGTGATTACCGCAGAAGATATTCGAGCGTCTGGTGTTACGGATGCAAGCGAAGCTATTCGATGGTTGGGTGGCGTGGTCACCCGAATTGATACCACTGGCGGTCGCAATCCAACCTTGGATTTACGAGGGTTTGGCGAAACAGCAAGTAGCAATGTGGTGATCATGGTGGACGGCGTTCGCCAAAACGAAGGTGATATGAGTGGGGGAACCATCAGCTGGCTACCTGTGGACAGCATTGAGCGAATTGAAATCGTACGCGGCAGTGGTTCTGTCTTGCACGGAGAAGGCGCCACCGCCGGCATGATCAATATCATCACGGGTCGTGGCATGAACTCAGAGGGTCGCAGTGTCAAAGTCGGTGCGGGAACTATGGGAATGCGCGAGGGGCGATTTGAATTGCGAACAGCCTCCGAAAATTGGAAACATCAAATCTATGGGGCCGCATTGAATACGGATAACCACAGGGACAATTTTCGAGTTCAAGAGCGCAATGCACTTGCCCGATCATCTTGGACCGATGGCAATACCAACATTGCTGCGCAGTTGGGACTTCAGTCTCAACAGGGTGGCTTGCCTGGGGGGGTGAATGTGGCTGAGTTCCAAGCGAATCCTCGCCAATCTTTTAAACCGAATGACAAAGGCAATACCGACGTCGCCAACTTCTTGCTCAGTACGGAAACAGGTCTGGATGTTTGGCGTCTGGCTGGCGATTTGAACTTTAGACAAACGCAAACGAAAAGTTTTTACGTCACGGATGGATACACAACAGATGCCAAAACGGACAAGACGCGCATGGGCGTGCGCGCTTGGCGAAACAACGCGTTGTTGTCCGTTGATGGACGATTCCTCGTGGGTATAGATTCCGAGCGATGGGGGCAAGACAGGGCGACATTGGATCCCACGTATGGGAATTCCAATGTACGTGTCAATCAATCCTCTGATGCTTTGTATGTCAGACAAGAATTGGATTGGAAACAATTGGGTCTGAAAGCGTTTGGCGGCATTCGACACACCCAGTCGTTTCGAGAGGCGAAGGTCGACGCCAACGGCACGCTCGATATAAAAAATGACAGTTGGGAACTTGGCGCTGCCAAGCGTTTGTCGGCAACATCCGAGGTTTATGGCCGCTTAGGAACTAGCTTTCGCTTGCCTAATTCAGACGAGTTCAGTTGTTCGTACAACTGTCCGCCGAGTACTTTGAACTTGCTCAATCCCCAAACGTCAAAAGACTATGAGTTGGGATATCGACAAAGTTATGCCAATGCCGACTGGACGATGCGTTACTACCGAAATGATTTGCGCAATGAAATTGGGCTGGGTGCCGATTACATGACCAACATGAACTTCAACCCCACGCGGCGAGAAGGTCTTGAGCTAGAGGCGAAAACCAAATTGAATTCAGCCCTGCGCACAGGCGTGCAATTTGCGCAACGTCAATCTACTTTCCGAGAGGGACAGTACCAAGGTAAGGCGGTGCCGTTGGCGCCGGAGCAAAGTTTGACTGCAAATGTGCTGTATCAAATGAGCGCATCTCAACAGGTTGTTTTGCTGACGCAGTGGGTGTCATCCCAAAAAATTGCGGGAGATTTGGCCAATAAGTGTAGCCAGGAAATATCGGGGTATGGGTTAACAAATTTGCGATACAACCAGCATCTCCAATCGTGGATGCTGTCTGCGCAGGTCTCGAATCTGTTTGATCGCCAGTACTACGATTACCGGTCTCGTTGTGATGTGACAAAACGTTCCATTTATCCCCAGGCCGGACGTGCATGGCTATTTACGGCTGGTCGACATTTTTAATCTGTGAAAACAAACCTTTTCCCCCAACGCATCGTCTGCCTCACCGAGGAAACGACAGAGTGGCTGTACATGCTGGGGGAAGACGCGCGCATTGTGGGCATCTCGGGTTACACCGTGCGCCCGCGTCGCGCGCGTGACGAGAAGCCCAAGGTCAGTGCCTTCTTGAGCGCCAAGATCGACAAAATCTTGGCGCTGCAACCGGACTGCGTGTTTGGTTTTTCTGATCTGCAAGCCGACATCGCGGCTTTGCTCATCCGTGCCGGCGTGCAGGTCACGGTCTTTAACCAACGCAGCGTGGATGAAATTTTTTCGATGCTCTACCAAGTCGCGGCGATGGTGGGGCAGGCGGAGCAGGGCATGCAGCATTTGCAGCGCATGCGCGCGCAGCTAGACGCCATGCAGCAAACCGCAGCCACGTTCAAACGGCGGCCCAAGGTGTATTTTGAAGAATGGGATGCGCCACACATCAGTGGCATTCGCTGGGTATCCGAGCTGATTGGCATCGCCGGTGGTGACGATTGCTTTCCTGAACTGGCGCAAATGCCAATGGGTAAAGACCGCATCATCGCGGACAGCCAAACCATCATTGACCGTGCGCCCGACATCATCATTGGCTCGTTATGCGGCAAGAAGTTTCGCCCAGAGAACGTCGCCTCACGCGAAGGCTGGCAAGACGTGCCTGCCGTTCGCCACCACCAAGTGTTTGAAATCAAATCAGCCGATATCTTGCAGCCTGGCCCTGCAGCCTTGACCGATGGGGTGGCGCAGTTGCACCGCATCATCCAACAGTGGGAGGCCATCCATGCGTGAACGCCTTGCTCTGTTGCGTCTTGCTGCCTGGCTCATGCTGGGGCTGGTGGCCCACACTGCGCACGCGGTGGTGTTGCGCGACGACCGGCAAGTGGAGGTGAGCCTTGCCCAACCCCCGCAACGCATCGTCAGTTTGTTGCCGTCGCTCACCGAGACGGTGTGTGCACTGGGGCAATGTCAGAAGTTGGTTGGCGTGGATCGTTATTCCAACTGGCCCGAGAGTGTCACCAAGTTGCCGCGCATGGGCGGTGGGATTGATCCCAACAT
>JBPCSU010000023.1:0-3822 GCA_051006815.1 Limnohabitans sp. | reverse complement strand
GGGCGGCCATGGGCGTTTACAACACGCTGCAATCTTTGGGGTTTTTTGCAGGTGGTGTGATGGGCGGTCAGCTTGTCAAAAGCTACGGCACACAAGGCTTGTTTTTGACGTGTGGCGCCTTCATGCTGCTGTGGCTGGTGGTGGCCTGGCCCATGGTGGCGCCGTCACGTGCCCCCCGCACTGCAAAGACCCCATAATTAGCCCCTATCTGGAGGAATTTACCCATGGCATCCGTTAACAAAGTCATCCTCGTCGGCAACTGTGGCCGCGACCCCGAAGTGCGCTATTTGCCCAGCGGCCAAGCCGTTGCCAACGTGAGCGTGGCGACCTCGAGCCGTCGCAAAGACAAGAACAGCGGCGAGATGATTGAAGACACGCAGTGGCACCGTGTCACGTTTTATGACCGCTTGGCCGAGATCGCCGGCGAGTACGTGAAGAAAGGCCGTCCTATCTATGTGGAAGGTCGTTTGAAGTACGGCGTGTACACCGACAAAACCACCGGCGTGGAAAAGAACACAGTGGACATCATTGCCACCGAGTTGCAACTCTTGGGTGGCCGTGAAGGCATGGGTGGTCCCAGCAGTGGTGGCGACGAAGGCGGCTACAGCCGACCTGCAGCAGCACCGCGAGCCGCCGCACCGGCCGCGCAACGCCCAGCGGCGCCTGCGCCTGCCAAAGGTGGCTTTGACGACATGGATGACGACATTCCGTTCTGACATGCGCCTGAATCACTGAACCGCGTGTTCAGTTCCCCATCAAACTTAAAGCCAGCCGTGCAAACGTGCTGGCTTTTTTCATGTCTGGGTGTCAGGTTTTGAAGGCTGCTGCGACTAGGTCATCAGTAGCCTCAACGGTGAGGCTGCATTGACCATCTCAGGAGAGACCTCATGAAACTCACATCCCTCATCGCTTTAGCTGCAGTGTTTGTTGCCAGTGCCGCATCGGCGCAGGCAGCCCCCGATAAAAAATGTGGCGCCGGTTCTTGTTCCAAAAAAGAAGCCTCACAGGCCATGGAAAAAGATGCCAGCTGCTCTAAAAAAGACGCCAGCTGTTCGAAAAAGTAAGTCCATCATGGCTGTCGGAATAGGCTACCGCCGCGAGATGACCGCGTGGGATTTGACGCAAGTGACGGCTTCGTTTTTTGAAGTGTGTCCAGAGAACTGGATTCGTCGTGACAGGACGCGCTTGCACGAAATCATCGCCTCCGGTCGTCAGGTGCGCTTACATGGCGTGTCGCTGAATTTGGGTGGCACGGGGCCGATTTCGACAGCTTTTTTATACCAAGTGCGCGACTTGATGCGTGAGCTCAAAACGTCACATTACTCCGATCACTTAGCCGCCAGTGGCGATGCACATCAGTTGTATGAGTTGTTCCCGATTCCTTTCACGCTGACCGAGGCGCAACGTGTGGCCGATCGGATTGCCCATGTGCAAGATGTGTTGGGCTGTGCGATGGCGGTGGAGAACAGCACGTACTACACGAATGTGGGTGATTTACGCGAGTCCGAATTTTTGCAAGAAGTGGTGGCGCGCGCCAACTGTCGCGTGCTGCTGGATGTGAACAACATCGTGGTCAACTGGAAGAACCACCAGATCGAGTCGCCGCACGACTACTTAGCGAATGTCGATTTGGCGAAGGTCAACTACTTTCATGTAGCAGGGCACGAGTACAACCCACGTTTTGACATGTACGTGGACACACATAGCACGCGGGTCGAGCCCAAAACCATCAGCATGGCCAAGGCGCTTTCACAGATCAGCGGCAAAGATATCTTGTTGGAGTGGGACAACGATGTCCCCGACCTGAGCGTCATCAATCGGGAGCTGGCATGCTTGCGTTCTTTGACTATGTCCGAGGTGTGAGCGAGGTTGTCCCTGCGGGGTATGACTTGCGCGGCATGAAGGTGTACCGCCACCATGTGCTTTTGGGCGTGTCGCAATTGTTGGAGGGCGCGTATCCCGAGCTCCGTGCGGAATTAAGTACCGACGATTGGGCTGTGTTATTGCGTGATTTCATTGTGAAAACCCGTTGGTCTTCGAATTTTTATGCCGACTTAGATGACCAATTCAAACTCTATGTGAATGATGAATTGAACAGGCCTTCGGATGACATTGGAAGTTGATGCACAGCTCTTAGACAGCCTACGTTTACCCATGATGCGTTTTGCGCGCGTGCACCTTAGCCATCACGAGGATGCAGAAGATTGTGTGCAAGACACGTTGTTGGCTTATTGGGCCAACCCCGCTCAGTTTGATGGTCGAGCGAGTTTGAAAACCTATTTGTTTGGGATTTTGAAAAACAAGGTGGCAGACAAATTGCGCGCCCGCTACCGGGACAAGTTTGACACGCCTGACCTCGTGGAAGATGACTTTGATACCTGGTTCACCCCGGCGGGGTCTTGGCAAGAAGATGCACGGTTTTCGAGTTGGTCAGAACCTGACGGTGCGCTCGCCACACGTCAATTTTTAGAGGTGTTGGATATTTGTTTGAACCACTTGCCGCAAAAAATTGCGGCTGTCTTCAGCATGAAAGAGCTGATGGAGATGGAGTCACTCGAGATTTGCCAGCACTTGGGCGTGTCCAAAGATTTGTATTGGCAGTGCATGAGTCGTGCGCGCAAGAGCATTCAATTGTGTTTGACCCAGCGGTGGTTCAGTGGAGACGCACATGCGTTGTAAAGACTTTGTATTTCTTCAGTCCTCGGGACAAATTTCTAACATGGGGTGGTGGCGTCGCTCGTCCACCTTGGCGCATGTATGGGTGTGTCGTCATTGCCGAAGTTTTCGCCGCAACGATGAGCTGCTGAGTGTGTATGTGGCGCAGCTCAAAGCGCATTGGGACGCCAGTGCTCAACAAGCCAAGTGACGATTTTTGGCGCAAATGTGATCGACAGAGAAGCGGCCGGGTCCTTGGGTCACGATGGTGAACAACATCAGGCCCAACATCAGCGGCACTTTGAATCCGAGGCCTTGATCGGTATCGATTTGGTTCCAACCTGCCCAGCCCAAATCAAAGTGCACGGTATAGACCGCCACATAGGTGACGTAGATCAGCGCCCAACTGGCCAGTCGGCTGTACACCCCGAAGATCAGTGCGAGACCCAACATGCTTTCCATCAAGCCAGCAGCGCCCCAATTGAGTGCTGGACTGAGCAGTGAATTGGGGAATGGAAAGTGCAAGCCTACAAACCAACTCGGTGGCGTGAGGTCTTGCAATTTGATCCAACCCGCGCTGGCAAATTCGTAGCCGACCCACAGACGGAGCAAAAGCAGGCCTGTGCCGTTCAGACGGGTGTGAATGGTTTGAATGCCTTGTGTGAGAGTTTGAATCATGATGCGTCCTAAAAGGTGAGTGATCATGGTTCGTCGAACGAGGCGCCTAAACCTGACAGGGTGTTGCGTAACGAAATGTCGGCTTGTCACGTTGACCTAAATAATTAAATATTTGCGTCAACAGGTGCGTTGTCGCTGCCGTTGTTTGATCACTCCGATGTTGGAGTTGTTCAACCACCGTAAAGGAATTTATATGAACAAGCTGATTGCCTCTTTGATCGTTGGTGCTTTCTCTGCTGCCGCGTTCGCAACCTCACCCGTTGCACCAGTGGCAACGCCTGCAACTGCTGCGACCGCTGCAACTGCCAAGGCTGAAGGCGCTCCAGCTGCAAAAGCCGAACCCAAAAAAGTGGTGAAAGAAAAAACCGCTGTTGTGAAGACCGATGCCACCAAAAAAGTGGAAGCCAAAGCGCCTGTTGCAGCAGCTGTCCTTAAGTAAAGCCAAGGCGGCATCAAGGCCGCAGGCAACTCAGGCAGGGGTTGTGTTCA
>JBPCSU010000022.1:0-6326 GCA_051006815.1 Limnohabitans sp. | reverse complement strand
GCAATGAAGGTGATGGTGGCCGACAGCTCGGCGCCAATGGAGCGACCGATCAAAAACGGAATCAGCAAGAAGAACCACAAGATCACCATCACCAAGGGGATGGAGCGCATGCCGTTCACGTAGATGACGGCTGGCAACTCCAACGCCTTGCTGCCCGACAAACGCATGAGCGCAAGGAGGGTGCCAAACACAATGCCGCCGATGGTTGCCACCAAAGTGAGCTCGACGCTGAAGGTCAAGCCCTTCAGCACGAACTTGCTGAAGATGTCCCAATTGAGGAAAGAAAAATCGAGTGCACCCATGGTCAGTGCCCTCCGCCTGTACCACCAGCCACTACCAGGCCAGGGATTTGCATGCGGCGCTCGACCAGCGCCATCACACGGTTCACCGCAAAGGCGGATGCAGCGTACAGCGCGGTTACCGCGAGGTAGACCTCGACACCGCGCGAGGTTTCTTCTTGCACCTGCATGGCAAACATGGTGAGCTCGGCAATCGACACCGCAAACGCCACCGAGGAGTTTTTCAGCAAGTTCATTGACTCACTGGTGAGTGGTGGCCAAATGATGCGAAACGCCATGGGCAGCAACACATAACGGTATGTCTGCCAAGTGGTAAAGCCCATGGCCATGGCCGCATAACGCTGGCCACGCGGCAGGGCTTGAATACCCGCCCTCACCTGCTCGGCAATACGCGCCGAGGTAAAGAAGCCCAAGCCAAACACCACCAACACAAAACCTGGCACTTGCTGCATGACCGGACAAACCTTGGGCAACA
The DNA here is from genome assembly GCA_051006815.1 of Limnohabitans sp. Classification (GTDB taxonomy): domain Bacteria; phylum Pseudomonadota; class Gammaproteobacteria; order Burkholderiales; family Burkholderiaceae_C; genus Limnohabitans. The sequence goes on along the minus strand of JBPCSU010000022.1, from coordinate 5,552 downwards.
CAAAGTACCAGATAAAAATTTGGACCAACACGGGGATGTTGCGAAACAACTCCACCCACGCGTTGGCGAATTTAGACAAGCCCACATTCACGGCGTTGTCTGGCGGCAAGGTGCGCAAGATGCCCATCAGGCTTCCTGCCACCATGGCCACCACCCACGCGCTGCCTGCGACGGACAGCGTCCAGCCCCAGGCATCAAACATCCACTCGAGGTAGGTTCGTCCCCCACCATCGTCTTGAAGAAAAACCTGCCAATCGAGTGTCATGTTGTGCGCGTTTCTCTCTTACTTCTTGGCGTAGGCTTCGACAGGCTTGTCGTTCAAGTTTTTCCAAGCGTCCTTGTTGGCATCGCTGGCAGGCATACCCAGCTTGATGTTCTTAGGTGGAATGGCTTGCACAAACCACTTGTCGTACAGCTTGGCGAGTTCGCCCGATTTGGCCAGGCCAGCAATGGTGTCGTCTGCCAATTTCTTGAAGGCAGGGTCGTCCTTGCGGAACATGATGGCGATCGGCTCGACGTTCAACACCTCGCCCACGATTTTGAAATCGGCAGGGGCTTTGGAGTTGGCGATGTTGCCAGCCAAGATTTGGCCGTCCATCACAAACGCATCCGCGCGGCCCGACTCGAGCAACAAGAAGCTGTCGGCATGGTCTTTGCCAAACACTTCTTTGAAGTCCACGCCCGTAGCGCGTTCGTTCTTACGCAACAGTTGCACAGAGGTGGTGCCGGTGGTGGTGGCCACGTTTTTGCCGTTCAACTGGGCGATGGACGTGATGCCCGAGTTGGCGCGTACCGCAATGCGCACTTCTTCCACATAGGTGGTGAACGCGAACGCCACCTGCTTTTGACGTGCTTCGTTGTTGGTGGTGGAGCCACACTCGATGTCCACCGTACCGTTCTCGGTCAAGGGAATGCGGTTTTGTGAAGTGACGGAGATGTACTTGGTTTCCAACTTCTTACCCACAGCCTTTTCGAGGTTGGCGATGATGCGTTGGCAAATCTCAACGTGGTAACCCACATACTTGCCGTCACCCAAGGTGTAAGACAACGCGCCAGACGAGTCACGCACGCCCATGGTGATGCTGCCAGCGGCTTTGACTTTGGCGATGGTGTCATTGGCTTGCGCAAATGCGCTGCCTGCCAACAAAGCGGCAACAGCCAAGGTAACGAACTGCTTTTTCATGTGAAGCTCCAGTTGAGGTTGATGAATGCGAAAAATTGCATTCTAGGGACTATTTTCACGAGAGCTGCCTAGACCCACGGGAGCCGGCGTAAGGAGTTTTACCGACCCAATTGCCAATCAGGCAAGCCGCGTGCAACGGTATGAACCACGGTTGCAGTCAACGCGCACTTGATCAAATCGCCAGGCACAAACACCAAGGTTCCAAAAATGGCTTGTTCCCACGACAGGTTGGCGATATTCACCAAACCAATCACGCCACACACGTGCACCACCAGCAAGCCACCCACGGCCGAAGCAACAAAGGCAGCAATGGCAGATTGACGTGGCGTTTCTGTCGACATGAACGACATCACCCATCCCGCAACAAAAGCACCTAAGGGCCAAGCCATCAAGTAGCCGCTAGCGGGCGCGAAGAAAGGCGCCAAACCACCACGCCCACCCGACAACAAAGGCAAGCCCAACGCCACGGCTGCCAAGAACAGCAACAAGGCTTGCAAGCCGCGTTTGGGCCCCAGCAAACAACCCGCCAACATGACGCCCAAGGTTTGCATGGTGATGGGCACGCCTAAAGGCAAATCGATTTTGGGGATCAGGCCAAACACCGCCACCAAGGCTGCAAACAAAGACACCAAGGCGAGCGAGAGCGTAGAAGTGTTCATAGGAAAGATGTGTTGAATAAAGAGCCTTCAGCGGCGAAGGCGGACATGCAGCGCATCAGCCACGCGTCGCGCGGCCACCAGCATCTGAATCGTGAGAGGTGCCAATATTTTAAAACCGCCGGCTTTGCCGGTACGCAGGCGGTATGCATCATCTAAGCGGCGCCACTGCACAAAGAAATGCTCGGTAAAACGCAGCATGAGCGCGATTTGCAACGCAACCTGGTCCGTATTCAGACCCACGCGGCGCAGTGGGGACAACACGCGCTCAAACACATGGAGTAAATCGGTAGGGCGGGTGGTCAAGGTCAATGCTAGGCCCATCAGCGTGGCGCTGACCAAACGCATCACGGTAATGACAGCGAGTTCGGGGTGATATTGGTACAAATGAAACCCAGCCAGTAAGGAACTCGCCACGGCGACGCCAACTAGCATGGGTTTGACCCGAACGGGTGCACGGCCAAGTGATGCAAAGATCAGCAAGCACACCACCGATGCAACCAACAGCAACTGAAGCTGCTCGGTCACAAACAAACCCGCGCTCAACAGCGCCACGCATAGCAGCTTCACCCAGGCAGGCACACGGTGCAGCCAAGTTGTTTGGTCGCTGTACAAGCTTTGCATCAGGCTTGGGAGGCGCGTAGCGCCACGTCGGCTTCATACGCCGCGCACACATCGGCGCCTGCCCCATCGGCACGCACTTGACCTTGGTCTAACCAAATCACACGCTCAAAGCCACGCACATGGTTTAGCACGTGCGTAGAGACAAACACTTGTTCTTGAGCTTGCGCAATGTCACGATGCAGCGCCGCTTGACTGGGCAAGTCGAGGCTAGAAAATGGTTCGTCTAGCAACAACGTGTTATGCCCTGCAATTTGCAGCGCCAGCCAGCACAGACGTTGCCGTTGTCCTTGGCTCAAGCTACCCACCGCTCGCGGTGCCCAGTGCCCTAAACCTCGCGCATCGAGCCATGTGCGTACTTGGGCTTGCGCGGCTTGACGCGACAGTTGAAGGCGATGCAGGCTGAGCGCCAACTCTTCTTCCACGATGGGAAAAATAATCTGTTCGTCAGGGTTTTGAAACACCATGCCCACAGAGCCTTGACCCTGTGGCATCACCACACGGCCATACTGCGGTTGGTCTAACCCACACAGCAAACGAAACAAACTGCTTTTGCCAGCGCCGTTGTCGCCAATCACGCCAATACGACGTTCACTTAAGGTCAAAGTGAGTTGCGAAAACACCGTGGATGCACCACGGACTAAGGTAACGTGATCAAGGAGAAGGCTTGGCGGCATAGGGGAATGAGGTTGTACCCTTCAATTATCGGTGCCAACACCAACCAACTAAAAACCCCACCACTCTCGCGAGTGATGGGGTCTTAGACTTTTAAATCCTTAACTGGCTAAGCCAGCGGGGGGATTAGAAAGCGTGGCTGAGACCCACAGAAGTGATCTTACGCTCTGGGCTAGTAGTGCCCCAGTTTGCAGCTGTAATGGCTGCGCCATTCACAACGTAGGATTTACCAGAAAAGGCTGACAAATCTGTCTTTTCGTAACGCACGTAAACGTATGTACGCTTGCTCAAATCACGCTCAAATGCCAAACCAGTAGTCTTTGACTTCAAGCCTTGGTTGTAGGAAGTGCTCGTACCGTCAGCAGCGTGTGTGCCAGATTGGGCGATCACACGGTTTGCACCGAAGGGAACAGTCACAGCCAAAACTGTCAACTTGTTATCTACAGGAGCTGTAACGTTGGGGCCCTCTGATTTAATTGTGCCTGTAGCTGCGCTCAACTTAGCAACGCCGAGGTCATACACCGCACCCAACAACTGAGTGGTGGTTGTCACGTTGTTTGACGCGACAGTGGAAGAGTCGTTTGCTGTACCTTTAGAAGCCAAACGGCCAAACTTAACAGCCAAAGGACCGTTGGTATAGCCAACACCGATGTCAGTTGCGGTGGGGCGACGGATTGTCAAACCAGTGTTGGTTGTAATGCTGGTAGTACCGAAAGCGCTTTCGTTACCTGTACCACGCACCATGCTCACGTCGAAACCAGCGATCACAGGTGACTTGTAGCCAACAGAGCTTTCGAAACGTGTGAAATCACCGAAAGTGTTGCCAGAACCGTAGCCAGAACCGATACCAGTGCCCAGTTGTGACACTGCAGCAAAAGCACCGAAAGTAGCGCCGTTGATGGTACCGAATTGAACAGTACCCAGCTTAGCGTCTGTCAAACCGATGAAGCTTTGGCCTTTGCCCACCAAGCCAGATTGCGCAGAAGCAGTTGCAGTGCTTTGTGCAGTGCCGTTGCTGTATGTGCCGGTTGCAACAGCAGGGTTAGTAGAGCTGAACTTGTTGCCGTCAGCAGCAATGTAAGAAGGCTGAACTTCGAATTGGAAGTTAGCGTTCAAGCCACCGCCCAAATCTTCAACGCCGTTGAATTTGAAAGTAGAAGTGCGGGCACCGTTTTGGCCCACTTGGTTAGTCTGTTGACCACCCAAGTTAGTGATGTTTTGGTAGCCGAGGTCGACGATACCAGACAAAGTCACTGTAGATTGTGCGAAAGCAGACACAGAAGCCAATGCGGCCAGTGCAACGAGGGTTTAATTTTGATTAAAGGTACTTGAAGGTGCTGAGAGGGTGCTTCGATTTTGCTTTGATGCTGCCGACACCGTTGCGTTACAAGTTGTACGGTCTGTGGTGTACAACTCACCAGCGTATTTGCAAGCGTCATCGCAACATTTTTTATCATGGCGACCACGGCGGACTAGCGGCTAATGCACGGTTTCAAAGCGTCAGCAAATCGTGGGCGGTCAAAACTTTTAGGTCGCGCGACACGATGTACAACTGTAGGCTGGGGTCATGCTCCATTACTTCACGCACTACACCACCCACGCTGCAAACGACCGATTAATCCCACGCGAGCGTACCGTACCCATACCTGCAACCATCACAGCAGTGCATGGCTACCCTAGCAAGTTGGCGGTGTACAAAATTGCAGCCAGCCGATATTGGCAGGTGCGATGTTGGGTTGCTGGACGCACACACAAGCGCAGCACCAAAACCACATCGCTACCAATTGCCCAACGCTTTGCACGATGGTTTTATGAAGACTTGTTGGTCAAGCAACTTGCACCCCAAGCTACGACCCAAACAGCAACGCAACCAGCAAAGCATCAACTGACGTTTGGCGCCATTGCCGCACAGGTGTACGCAAACGAACAGGCACGTATGGAACGCGGAGAATTTAGCGCAGGCAGTTTGCGGATGTTTCGCAACAGGTTAGATGCAAAAGTGTTGCCGTACTTTGGCTCAATGGACCCCAGCACCATCACGTATCAAAAACTGCAAGAGTTTGCACAGGACCTCAGCAAGAAGCACTCGACCACCACTGTCAGCCATTACCTCATCATCGTGCGTAAGGTGCTTGTACATGCGGTACGCATCGGTGCAATTGAGCAGTCGCCAGACATCCCCAAAATAAAAATACGTTCATCATCACGGGGCGCATTTACACCCACCGAATATTGGCAGCTACTGCGAACGGCGCGGGCATTGCGCGGGGTCAAGCACCCTGCAAGCAACAAGGCCATGCGTAAACAAATCAAGCAGGCCTATAACGACCACCGCATGCCACCAGACCTTGCATGGGCTATCAGCTTGATGGTCAATTGCTTTTTGAGACCAGGTGACTTGACCAAGTTAAAGCACC
>JBPCSU010000021.1:0-2561 GCA_051006815.1 Limnohabitans sp. | reverse complement strand
GCTTCCGCACCAACCACTCGGACGCCATGGACATCGCCATGATCAACGAGTGGGCCAAGAAGATCAAAGGCAACACCTTCGCCGTGATTGCGGCCGACTACGTGTGGGGCCGTGACTCGGGTGACTCGTTCAAGAAAGCCATGGAAGCCCAAGGCAAAAAAGTCCCGCTGACCTTGTATGTTCCCATGGGCACCAAGGACTTCTCGCCTTTCATCGCGCAACTCAAAGCCGCCAACGTGGACGGCATCTGGGTGGCCGAAGTGGGTCGTGATGCGATGGCATTTGTCAAACAAGCTGGCGAATTCAACCTGATCCCCAACACACCGTTGATCGGCCATGCGTTGATCTCGAACTTCATCATCAATGCCACAGGCAAAAACCTCGAAGGCGTGCCTGGGAATTCCGGCTATGCCGCTGACTTGAACAACCCACGCAACAAAGAGTTCGTGGCGGCTTGGAAAGCCAAATTCAACCGCGTGCCCACCGATGCCGAAGGCCAGGCCTACAACGGCGCACAAGTCATGTTTGACGGCGTGCGTTTGGCCAAGAGCGTGAAGCCTGAAGACGTGAGCAAGGCCTTGCGTGGCGCAGAACTCAACACCATCTACGGCAAAGTCACCATGCGCGCCGCAGACAACCAGTTGATGCTGCCTAACTACGTGGGTCGCGTGAAGAACGTGGACGGGGCTTTGCGTCCTGTGATCGAAGACACCTACCCAGCGTCTTTGACCCCACCTCCTTCGCCTTTGTGCAAGATGTAAACGCTTGAACGAGCCCGTTCAGCCAAGCCCCGATGCCCCGCGCATCGGGGCTTTTTCTTGGGCCATCGCCAGCCTCGGTACACTCTAGGGTTTTGCTTTTCACCCCTCAAGGATTTGCCATGAACACGACCCCTTCCGGCCTGCAATACATTGACCACGTGGTGGGCGACGGCGCTGAATCTGCCGCTGGCCAACACGTCACCGTGCACTACACCGGTTGGCTCTACCAGAACGGCGAACAAGGCGCCAAGTTTGACTCCAGCCGCGACCGCAATGACCCGTTTGACTTCCCCCTGGGCGCTGGCATGGTGATCAAAGGCTGGGACGAAGGCGTGCAAGGCATGAAGATCGGCGGCCAACGCACGCTGATCATCCCCCCCGAGCTGGGCTACGGCGCACGCGGCGCAGGCGGGGTGATTCCCCCCAACGCCACCCTCAAGTTCGACGTCGAATTGCTCGGCCTCGAATAAGCAGGTCTCATCCGGCAGTTGTTGACGGCCGGTGACAAGCGGGGCGCGGCCCCGCTTTGTTTTGCCCCTGATTTTTTTACAAAACCCCTCTTGAAATAGGGTTGGTTGCCCTCAGCTTCGCTGAATCTCACTTCAACAAGCCCTACAAAGCATGTCAGAACCTACAGAAAACAAAGACTCCGCAGCCGCACCCTCTGCCGCTGACCATTTAGCCTCTCACATGGCTGGCATGGCGCCCGCCGCTGACGCCCCCGCATCGGCCGATCCCGCAGCCGCACTCGACCCCTTGGCCTCAGCCCAAGCCGAAGTGGCCGCTTTGCAAGCCAAAGTCGCCGAGCTGCAAGACCAATACATCCGTGGCCAAGCCGATGTGCAAAACGCCCGCCGCCGCGCCGACGATGAAGTGTCCAAAGCCCGCAAATTCGCGCTCGAAAGCTTTGCCGACAGCTTGCTGCCCGTGCTCGACAGCCTGGAAGCCGGCTTGGCCGTGCAAACCGCCACGCCCGAACAAATCCGCGAAGGGGCCGAAGCCACGCTGCGCCAACTCAAGAGCGCGTTAGAGCGCAACAAGATTGTGGCCATTGACCCCGCCGCCGGCGCCAAGTTCGACCCCGCGCAACACCAAGCCATCAGCGTGGTGCCTGCCGACCAAGAAGCCAACACCGTGGTCACCGTACTGCAAAAGGGTTACTTGATTGCCGAGCGCGTGTTGCGCCCAGCCTTGGTCACCGTAGCCGCACCGAAATAAACACTTGAAAACGGCAGGGTTATCCACATCTACCGTTCATCTGAATTCTTAAAAATTACTGGAGTTAATCATGGGAAAAATCATTGGTATTGACTTGGGCACCACCAACTCGTGCGTGGCCATCATGGAAGGCAACACGACCAAGGTGATCGAGAACGCCGAAGGCGCACGCACCACCCCGTCGATCATTGCGTATCAAGAAGACGGCGAAATCTTGGTGGGCGCATCCGCCAAGCGTCAAGCCGTGACCAACCCACGCAACACCCTGTACGCGGTGAAGCGTTTGATTGGCCGAAAGTTCAGCGAAAAAGAAGTTCAAAAAGACATCGACTTGATGCCCTACACGATTGCCAAAGCCGACAACGGCGATGCCTGGGTAGAAGTGCGTGGCAACAAGTTGGCGCCCCCACAAATCAGCGCTGAAATTCTGCGCAAGATGAAGAAAACCGCCGAAGACTACCTCGGCGAAGAAGTGACCGAAGCCGTCATCACGGTGCCTGCTTACTTCAACGACGCACAACGCCAAGCCACCAAAGATGCAGGCCGCATCGCTGGTTTGGACGTCAAGCGCATCATCAACGA
>JBPCSU010000020.1:0-2734 GCA_051006815.1 Limnohabitans sp. | reverse complement strand
TGCGTGAGGTCAATCGCTTCAAACCCGTTCTTGGTGAAGTGACCCGCAATCTTGCTGCTCTCGCCTTTGATGCCGGTGGTCAAGCCCACAAACACATGGGCCTTGGCTTGGTAGCTCATGCGGTAGTTGAACTCGGTCACGTTGCGCGGTGTTTTGCTGCCGCCAAAGCTGGGCAGTTTGCCAATCAGTTCACAGAAGCGGCGCAGGCTACCGGGTTGCTCGGGGATGGTCACGGCAAACAAGGCTTCGCGTTCTTCACCCACTTCGGCGCGCTCGGCCACAAAGCGCAAGCGGTCGAAGTTCATGTTGGCGCCACACAAGATGGCGGCGTAGGTTTCGCCTTTGGTTTTGTGCTCAGCCACGTATTGTTTGATGGCGGCCACGGCCAATGCGCCGGCAGGCTCCACGATGCTGCGGGTGTCCACAAACACATCTTTGATGGCGGCGCACACGGCGTCGGTGTCCACCGTGATGTAGCTGTCCACCAAATTCTTTGACACGCGGAAGGTTTCTTCGCCCACCAGCTTGACGGCGGTGCCGTCAGAGAACAAGCCCACGTCGTGCAGCGCCACGCGCTTGCCTTTTTGGACTGACTGCATCATGGCGGACGAGTCGTCCATTTGTACGCCAATCACTTTGATTTCAGGGCGCACAGCTTTGATGTAGTTGGCCACGCCCGCAATCAAGCCGCCGCCACCGATGGCGACAAATACGGCGTCCAAGGTATGAATGTTCAAACCCTGCAGCTGGCGCAGCATTTCTAGGGCGATCGTGCCTTGGCCGGCAATGACATCGGGGTCGTCGAACGGATGTACAAAAGTCATGCCGTTTTTCTTCTCGAGTGTGAGGGCGTGGGTGTAGGCGTCGGAATAGCTGTCGCCGGCCAGCACCACGTCGCCACCCAAAGCCTTGACAGCCTCAATTTTCACGCTAGGCGTGGTGGTGGGCATGACGATGATGGCCTTGGTGCCCAAGCGTTTCGCCCCCAGCGCCACCCCTTGTGCATGGTTGCCGGCAGAGGCGCAGATGACGCCCTTCTTGAGCTGCTCAGGTGTGAGGTGCGCCATCTTGTTGTACGCGCCGCGCAGCTTGAAGCTGTGCACGGGCTGCTGGTCTTCGCGCTTGAGCAACACCGTGTTGTGAATGCGACGGCTGAGGTTTTTCGCCACTTCCAGCGCGGATTCGGTCGCCACGTCATACACACGGGCGGTTAAGATTTTTTTCAGGTAATCGGCGGGCTGCAGAGCGCGGGCCTTGGGGGTGCGGGTAGACATGGGATGATTGTCTCTTATGAAAAAATCGGTTCAGGCGAAAAAAAACCCCGAGTTTTGCAACTCGGGGCTGAATCCACTTTTGAAGGTGGAGGAGACAAGCCTGCAGTGTATACAAATTTTGTTGCGTTGCAACAATTCGATGACAATTGGGCAACGATTTTTTGGAGAACCTTCATGGAATGCACCGTCAGCTGGACCGGCAACTCAGGCACCCGTTCAGGCATGGGCTTTGTAGCAGAAACCGGCAGCGGCCATGTGGTGGCCATGGATGGCGCGCCCGATGCAGCCAAGCCTGAAAACGGTGGGCAAAACCTAGCACCGCGCCCAATGGAACTGTTGTTGGCCGGCACAGGCGGTTGCACTGCGTATGACGTGGTGTTGATCTTGAAGCGTGGCCGTCACAACGTGCAAGGCTGCAGTGTGAAGATCGTCAGCGAGCGCGCCACCGAAGACCCCAAGGTGTTCACCCAAATCAACATGCACTTCACCGTCACAGGCAAAGGCGTGCCTGCAGCAGCGGTGGAGCGTGCCATTGCTATGAGCCACGACAAATACTGCTCGGCCAGCATCATGCTGGGCAAAACCGCCGAAATTACCACCAGCTTTGAGTTGGTGGAGGCCTAAAACGGGTTAGATGCGGTGCGCCACGGTGGTCATCACCTTGGCGGCCACTTTCATCAGGGCTTTCATGGGCGCGGGTAGCTCGGCTGCGCCTGCGGCGAGTGCGTCATGCGCGTGTTGCGCTTCATCTACCTTCATTTGCGCCACGATGGCGCGGCTGGGGCCATCGTTTGCGGGCAGCAGCCCGAGGTGGCTTTCTAAGTGCGCTTCTACTTGGCGCTCGGTTTCCACCACAAAGCCCAGGCTCATGCGGTCGCCGCCTAGTTTGGCGGCGGCGTAGCCAATAGCAAAAGCCCCGGCGTACCAAAGCGGGTTGAGCAGGCTGGTGTGGCCGCCCAACTCTTGCAGGCGCTGTTCGGTCCACGCCAAATGGTCGGTTTCTTCGTTGCAGGCGGTACTCAGGTGCTGGCGCATCGCGTGGTCACGTGTCGCCAGGGCTTGTGCGGTGTAAAGCGCTTGGGCGCAGACCTCGCCCACGTGGTTCACGCGCATCAGGGCAGCGGCTTCGCGCTTTTCTGTGTCGGTCAATGGTGGCGTGGGGGGGGACTCGGCGGCCCACATGGGAGTGGGGCGGTTGGCGTGGTGGCGGGCAAACACGGTGCGTAAAGCGCTGTCGGCGGCGGTGAGAAAGGCGTCCATGGGGAAGAGTCTACGGCGATTTGTTGCACGGATGCAACGTAATGCCCCTATTTTTGACGCATGTCATAGTCAAACCACTGGTCGTCTGGTTCAATACTTCCAACTTCCCGAAAACGGAGGTTGGCTTTGGATAACCCAAAGCCCCTGTTCAAACCTTGGAGAACCTTGAAATGAAAAAAACCCTCGTTGCTATCGCAGCA
>JBPCSU010000019.1:0-6914 GCA_051006815.1 Limnohabitans sp. | reverse complement strand
TGTACACCAAATCTCGGTCTTGCACCGAAACAACGACTCGACTGCACTTCAACCGAATTTGGCGCTGAGTCAGCAAATACAAATCAAAAAAAGACTGGCTCGTCCGCGTCAAACTTTTGCCACTTTCACGAATGATGTTGGCCGTGAAATTCATCATCGGATCGGTCGAACCAGATTCCAAAAACTCTGCGTAACCAACGATACCTGTGAGCGATGTTCGGAGTTCGTGAGACAGGCGATCCATCAGTGCGGATGGAATTTCAGGCTGTTTTTTTCTGAACAACCACCGCCCCATCCAAGTCTCGAAGCGAGACACAAAAAGCTCCATACACGCCTCTCAGTACATGGCACATGTACTCAAAAAAATCGGACGTTACCAGTACGTTTCGACCATCAGACGCACTTACTTTGGATATGCAGGAAGACATTACCGCCAATTTGAATCCTTCGTTTTTTTTGAATGGGTTTCAACACTAAATTAGAAAACCTGTAAAACCAAACCATCAAGTCCAAGACTTGCAAAAACCTTGAAATCAAATCAAGTCGTCAATTTTTTAGCGCTCGCATGCGTCATTCCATTTGCATCACAGGCTCAGGAGGGGTGGAAGTTCAACACAGCCATCACCGCCATGACTGGCAATTACGTGGACTCACTCACCATGAACAGCCAGCACGGCGCCGGTATCCGCCAAAACGGCGCCCTCATGCCATGCCATCGGCTCTAGATGGGGCAGCCACGCGGCCCAATCTTGTTGCGATAAGGCTCTGAAAATGCGGTTGTCCGACTTGATGCGCTCGAAATTCAAGAAAACTCCTGTTTCCCTGACTGTAGTGGAAGATCTGTTTTATATGTTCGATGTCAAACATATTGACACACCAAAACCTGCGCTAGCATTGAGCCAAGCGTTTTCCCCCAAATAGGCAATCCATGAAATTCACAGGCACCGACAACTACGTTGCAACCCAAGACTTGATGCTGGCCGTCAACGCCGCCATCACCCTCAAACGCCCCCTGCTGGTCAAAGGCGAACCTGGCACAGGCAAAACCATGTTGGCGGAAGAAGTGGCCCAAGCCCTGGGCATGCCCTTGCTGCAATGGCACATCAAATCCACCACCAAAGCACAGCAAGGCTTGTACGAATACGACGCCGTCAGCCGTCTGCGCGACAGCCAAATGGCCGATGACGAAAGCAGCCAACGCGTCAAAGACATCGAGAACTACATCGTCAAAGGCGTGCTCTGGCAAGCCTTCACCTCCGAAACACCTGTGGCCTTGTTGATTGATGAGATCGACAAAGCCGACATCGAATTCCCCAACGACTTGCTGCGCGAGCTCGACCGCATGGAGTTTTATTGCTACGAAACCCGTCAGCTCATCAAGGCAAAAACACGTCCACTGGTGTTCATCACCTCGAACAACGAGAAAGAGCTGCCTGACGCGTTTCTGCGCCGCTGTTTCTTCCACTACATCAAGTTCCCCGATGCCGACACCATGCGCCACATCGTGGCCGTGCACTTCCCCCATCTCAAGCAAGAGCTGTTGACGGTGGCGATGAAAACCTTCTTCGACATTCGCAACCTGCCGGGTCTGAAGAAAAAACCGTCCACCAGCGAACTCATCGATTGGCTGAAACTTTTGGTCGCAGAAGACATCCCCCTCGAAGCCCTACAAACCGCGGACGACAAAGTGGCCATTCCCCCACTTGTTGGCGCCTTGTTGAAAAACGAACAAGACGTGACCTTGTTTGAAAAACTCGTTTTCATGCAAAGCCGTAACCGCTGAAAGACGCAACCATGTGGGCCTCTCTCCTCGAAGGTTTGACCGACGCCATTGGCTTCCTCGTCGGTGCACTGCTGGGCTATGGCTTGGGCGTCGGTTTGGGCTTCAACCTATTTGCTGAAGGCTATGACAGTGGCAGCATCACGGCCATTGTCTTGGTGGGCATCGGCGGAGGCTTGGGCCTGCAAACTGCGCGCCGGTTTCGTGCGTCATCCAACACACCCGAATAAAGCACGTCCATGCTGATCGACTTCTTCTACACCCTGCGCGCCGCCAAGTTGCCGGTTTCGGTGAAGGAGTACCTCACCCTGCTCGAGGCTTTGCAACAGCAAGTGGTCGGACCTGGCAGCGATGCCTGTAGCTTGGATGATTTCTATTTCTTAAGTCGTCTCATCCTCGTCAAAGACGAAAAACACTACGACAAGTTTGACCGCGCCTTTGGTGCTTACTTCAAAGGCATCGAGCTGTTGACCGACTTCACCAAAGAAGTGCCCCTCGACTGGCTAGAAAAGATCCTGCAAAAAGAACTCAGCCCCGAACAAAAAGCGGCCATTGAAAAAATGGGCTGGGACGAGTTGATGGAGACCTTGAAGAAACGTCTCGAAGAACAAAAAGAACGCCACGAAGGCGGCAACAAGTGGATTGGCACGGGCGGCACCTCCCCCTTTGGCAATGGCGGCTACAACCCGCAGGGCATTCGCATTGGCGGCAAAGGCGGCAATCGCAGTGCGGTCAAGGTGTGGGATCAACGCAGCTACCGTGACTACGACGACACCCAAGAACTCGGCACCCGCAACATCAAAGTCGCGCTGCGCCGCTTACGCCGTTTTGCACGTGAAGGCTCGGCCGAAGAACTCGACTTGGATGGCACCATCCACAAGACTGCCGCCAACGCTGGCTTCTTAGACATCCTCATGCGCCCTGAGCGTCACAACAACGTGAAAGTGCTGTTGCTCATGGATGTGGGCGGCACCATGGACGACCACATCACACGCGTGGAAGAAATGTTCTCAGCAGCCAAAGCCGAGTTCAAGCACTTGGAGTTTTATTACTTCCACAACTGCGTGTACGACTTCATGTGGCGCAACAAAAAACGTCGCTACGCCGAGAAGTTTGAAACCTGGGACATCATTCGCAAGTACAACAAAGACTACAAGCTCATCTTCATTGGCGACGCCACCATGAGCCCGTATGAAATTGTGCAACCTGGTGGCAGCGTGGAATACAACAACGAAGAAGCCGGCGCCGAATGGCTACAACGCTTGATTCACGCATTCCCCAAATTTGCGTGGATCAACCCCGAACCACAAGGCGTGTGGGAATACCGCCAAAGCATTGCCATCATTCAGCAAATCATGAGCAACCGCATGTACCCGCTGACCCTCAAAGGCCTCGAAGACGCGATGCGCATGCTCAGCAAGTGAGCCCCTAAAATACCCGCCGGTGGCCACCGTAGTTCAATGGATAGAACTCTCCCCTCCTAAGGGAGTGATACAGGTTCGATTCCTGTCGGGGGCACCATCCCTCACCCCAGCATCACGTCTTCCAACTGGGATTGCGCTTTTCAATAAACGCTTGCACACCCTCTAACGCCGTGTCGTCCATCATGTTGCACGCCATGGTGTGTTCTGCGTTGGCATAAGCCTCTTCCAACGGTTGTTCAAGCTGCTCATAAAACAGCTTCTTGCCCATCGCAATCGCTGTGCGTGGTTTCGCCAAAATGCTGTCGACATAGCGTTGCACGGCGGCATCTAATGCTTCAGGTGCCACCACCGCATTGACCAAACCCTTCACCAACGCTTGCTCGGCGGTGATGAAGTCGCCCGTCACCAACATCTCGAAAGCTGCTTTGCGGCTCATGTTGCGAGACAACGCCACACTTGGCGTCGAGCAAAACAACCCCAAGTTCACACCACTCACGGCAAACTTCGAGGCGTGTGAAGACACTGCCAAATCACACATCGCCACCAACTGACAGCCCGCTGCCGTGGCAATGCCATTGACCACTGCGATCACGGGTACCGGCAAACGCTGCACGCTCATCATCATTCGGCTGCATTGCTTAAACAGCGCTTGGTAATACGCCAGCGAGGGGCTGGCCCGCATCTCACGCAAATCATGGCCTGCGCAAAACGCTTTGCCTTGGGCCGACACCACCACCACACGCGCCTGCGGATCTTGCGCGACGACATCGAGGCTTTGTTGCAACGCTGTCATCAACTCACGCGACAGGGCGTTGAACGCATCAGGTCGGTTCAAGCAAATCTGATGCACGCCACGCGCATCCGAGGTGTGTTGAATCAGCGCGTGGGTGGCATCGGTCATGGCTTACTCCTTGTGCGCTGCCGGTTGGTTGGCACGTTCACGCAACTGAAATTTTTGAATCTTTCCAGTCGATGTTTTTGGAATGGCTTCAAATCGAATTTCTTTCGGGGTCTTGTAGCTGGCCAACAGCAACTTGCAATGCGCGATCAAGTCTTGTGGCGTCACATCGCTACCAGGCTTGAGCTCCACATAGGCCAATGGCGTTTCGCCCCATTTGTCGTCTTGCTTGGCCACCACGGCACAGGCCACCACAGCGGGGTGGCGGTACAAGGCGTCTTCCACCTCGAGTGAGCTGATGTTCTCGCCCCCCGAGATGATGATGTCTTTGCTACGGTCTTTGATCTTCACGTAACGGTCGGGCTCCAACACCGCCAAGTCCCCCGTGTGGAACCACCCCCCTTTGAAAGCTTCGGCGGTGGCGACAGGGTTCTTCAAATAGCCCTTCATCACCACATTGCCGCGGAACATGATTTCGCCCATGGTCTCGCCATCCGCAGGCAAATCATCCAAGGTCTTGCTGTCTTTCAGCGTCATCCCCTCTTGCAGGGGATAGCGCACGCCTTGGCGGCCGTTCAATCGCGTTTGCTCCGACAAGCTTTCGCCCTGCCACGAACTGCGCTTCACCGCCACCGACGCTGGGCCATACACCTCGGTCAGCCCATACACGTGGGTGATGTCGAAGCCGAGTTTGGCCATGCCTTCAATCATCGAGGCCGGTGGCGCAGCACCCGCCACCATGCCCTTCACGGCATGGGTGATGCCTTGACGCATCTCGTCAGGCGCAGCAATCAGCAGGTTGTGCACGATAGGGGCCGCACAGTAATGATCGGCCTTGTGCTCGGCAATGGCTTGCAAGATGTGCGGCGCATCCACACGACGCAAGCAAATATGCACACCGCCCAGCATGGCCACTGTCCAAGGGAAACACCAGCCGTTGCAATGGAACATCGGCAGCGTCCACAAATAACGCGGGAAATTGGGCATGTTCCACGTCACCGCGTTGCTCACCGAATTCAAGTACGCGCCGCGGTGGTGGGTCACCACCCCTTTGGGGTCGCCCGTGGTGCCGGAGGTGTAGCTCACGGCTATGGCGTCCCATTCGTCTGAGGGGCCTTCCAACACAGGCAGCGGCTCATGGTGTGCCAACCAGGCTTCGTATTCGTGAGGCCCCAAGCGCTCGCCAGCGCCGGTGTATTCGGTGTCCGACACATCCACCACCAGCACCTCGCGCTTGAATTCATCGCGCAGCATCTGCAAGGCCTGCTTCATCGTGGGCGAGAACTCGGTGTCGGTGATCAACACACAGGCTTCGCAATGGTTCATTTGCCACGCCAACAAATGTGCATCCAAACGGGTGTTCAAGGTATTGAGCACCGCGTTCAACGCGGGCACAGCGTAATGGGCTTCCACCATTTCGGGCGTGTTCGACAACATCACACTCACCGTCGAACCGCGCTTGACACCGGCAGCGCGCAAAGCAGCTGCCAACCGCGCCGAACGCTCGCGCACCTGCGCCCAGGTGTAACGACGTTTGCCATGAATCACCGCAGGCAAATCGGCAAACACCTCGGCACTGCGTTCGACAAAACTCACAGGCGAGAGCGCCACAAAGTTGGCAGCGTTCTTTTCTAAATGTTGGTCAAATATTTGGCTCATGTGTCGCTCCTCGGTCTATCAAGCTTGTCGCATCTCTCGCAATTCCGCGTTGGCGTGACGCAGGCGATCGGCAATCGCCAAAGCCACCGAACGCATCACGCTGATGCTCATCACCGGGTCGCCTGCGGCCACCGTGGCAAAGGCTTTGCGGTCAATCGCGATCAACTCGGTTTCGCGTGTGGCAAACACATCGGCCGAGTGCGCACGACCATCCAAGAACGACATCTCACCAAAAAACTGTCCGCGGCTGAAGGTGGTCAAGTGAATCGTCTTGCCATTCGCCAACGGCAAGCTGACTTTGACTTCGCCACGGCTGATCAGCATCAACTCGTGACCGGTGGAGTCGGCCCCAAACACCAAATCACCGGCTTGGTACACATGGCGTTTGGCACAGCGTTCGAGTGCCGCAATTTCTTCGTCATTCAAACCATGGAAAATTTCAAATTTCCCTAATGGAATGCCTTCGTGCGACACATGGGCGTGCCCCGCGAGAACCAAGGTTTCGTCTTCAATCCATTCCAGCGCTTCATCGAACTCATCGAAAATTTTGGCTGTGCTGTCCGACAGCAAACCAATGTGGTCCACATACGAACGCAGGTCACGCCCGCTGGGCAAGCGATCAGGCACACGGGTCAACACCAGCTTGGCATGGCGTTCAGCCAACATGTTGCGAATGCGCTCAATCATGTGACCTGCCGTCATGTCCATCGACTGGACACGCAAAAAGTCGAGCACCACAAACTTGGCTTGGCTCAGCTCAGGCTCAATCGCGGTGTACAGCTGATCGGTGGTTCCAAAAAACAAACTGCCTTGCAATTCAAAAATCACCGTGTGGCTGCCTGTTTCAGTCAGCACATCGCGCTCACGCTGACCACGCACACGGGATGAAAAAGTTTTGTCGCCATACGATTTGCGGCGAATCGTGGAGGTGTGAATTTGCTCGCGCAAGAACAGCATGATGGCCATCGCCACGCCCACACCCGACGCCGCAATCAAACTCACCGTGTTGGCCACAATCACCACCAACAAGATCACCGCAAAGTCGAGCATGGTGTCCTTGGCACGCAACAGTTGCAGCGAATGCCAGTCGATCATCTTGACCCCAATCACGATCAGCAGTGCGGCCAAGGCCGACACAGGCACCCACGCGATC
>JBPCSU010000018.1:0-34609 GCA_051006815.1 Limnohabitans sp. | reverse complement strand
CGGTGGCGCCGCGTTTGACGCGCACGGCCACCCCCTGCCCGAAGCCACCCTGAAGCTGGCCATGGGTGCCGATGCCGTGTTGTTTGGCGCCGTGGGCGACTGGAAATACGACACGTTGGACCGTCCGCTGCGACCCGAGCAAGCCATTTTGGGTTTGCGCAAAAACTTAGGCCTGTTTGCCAACTTCCGCCCCGCCATTTGCTACGAGCAGTTGGTGGGCGCATCGAGCTTGAAGCCTGAACTGATTGCGGGCTTGGACATTCTCATCATCCGCGAGCTGACCGGCGACATTTACTTTGGTCAACCGCGCGGCCGCCGTGTGGCCACTGACGGTCACTTCCCGGGCACCGAAGAAGCCTTTGACACCATGCGATACAGCAAGCCAGAGATCGAGCGCATTGCGCATGTGGCTTTCCAAGCTGCACGCAAGCGCAAAGCAGCCGGCAAAGAAGGCCGTGTGACCAGCGTGGACAAAGCCAACGTGTTGGAGACCTTCCAGTTCTGGAAAGATGTGGTGAGCGAAGTGGGCAAGCAGTACCCCGACATCGCCCTTGACCACATGTACGTCGACAACGCCGCCATGCAGCTGGTGAAAGAGCCCAAGCGCTTTGACGTGGTGGTGACCGGCAACATGTTTGGCGACATCTTGAGCGACGAAGCTTCTATGTTGACGGGCTCAATCGGCATGCTGCCCTCGGCCTCACTGAACAGCAACAACCAAGGCTTGTATGAACCCAGCCACGGCAGCGCACCTGACATTGCGGGCAAGGGCGTGGCCAATCCCTTGGCCACCATCTTGAGCGCGGCCATGATGCTGCGCTTTAGCTTGAACCAAGCCGAAGCGGCTGACCGCATTGAGACGGCGGTGAAGGCTGTGTTGGCTCAAGGCCTGCGTACCCCCGACATCTATAGCGAAGGCACCACCAAAGTGGGCACTGCGCAAATGGGGGACGCGGTGGTGAAGGCGTTGCGTTGATTCAACCCAACCAGACATCATCCTCTCCATCTGTCAGGTAGGTCGAAGCACCCATCCGATACAATTCAAGCCATGTTTCACGCCCGCTTGTTCTCTCTGAACTTCGCTGCCCCAGCTCTGGTGGCTGCGCGCGCGCGTGTAATCACCATCAAAACCACGACCATTAAGGGCTAATCAGCTCTGGTTCGTCGTGCGCCCCCCGGCCAGACGAGCCGGGCAAACAGCCAGGTCTGGCACTGTTTTCTACATTTGAAAAGGCGTTGAAAAATGAGCAAATTAGTAGGTTTAGTCGGTTGGCGCGGCATGGTCGGCTCGGTGTTGATCGACCGCATGGTTCAAGAAAAAGATTTCGATCTGATCGAACCCGTGTTCTTCTCCACGTCTAACGCAGGCGGCAAAGCCCCCGCGCAAGCCAAAAACGAAACCACGCTCAAAGACGCCAACGACATTGAAGCCTGGCACAAGTGCGACATCGTGCTGACATGCCAAGGCGGCGACTACACCAAAGAGGTGTACCCCAAGCTGCGCGCCGCGGGCTGGAACGGCCACTGGATTGACGCCGCCTCTAGCCTGCGCATGGCCGATGACGCCGTGATCATCTTGGACCCCGTGAACCGCAACGTCATTGACAACGCCTTGGGCAAAGGTGGCAAAAACTGGATCGGCGGCAACTGCACCGTGAGCTTGATGCTGATGGGCTTGGGCGGTTTGTTCCAACACAACCTGGTCGAGTGGGTCATCGCCATGACCTACCAAGCAGCATCGGGCGCGGGCGCCCAAAACATGCGCGAACTGCTGAGTCAAATGGGCGCCTTGCACGATGCCGTGAAAGACGACTTGGCCAACCCCTCGTCTGCGATCTTGGACATCGACCGCAAAGTGTCGGCCACCATGCGCAGCGCGGCATTCCCCACCAAAAACTTCCGCAACACGGCATTGGCAGGCAGCTTGATCCCTTGGATCGACGTGCCGGTAGAACACGGCCAAAGCAAAGAAGAGTGGAAAGGCGGCGCCGAGTGCAACAAGATCTTGGGCAACCCTGCGTTCCGTTCACCTGGCTCAATCCCAATTGACGGCTTGTGCGTGCGCATTGGCGCCATGCGCTGCCACTCACAAGGCTTGACCATCAAGCTGAAAAAAGACGTGCCGATGGACGAGATCGAAAGCATCCTGGCGAGCGCCAACGACTGGGTCAAAGTGGTCCCCAACGTGCGTGAAATCAGCGAACGCGACCTGACCCCTGCAGCCGTCACCGGCACCTTAACTGTGCCCGTGGGTCGCCTGCACAAGATGGCCATGGGCAACGACTACCTGGGCGCGTTCACCGTGGGTGACCAGCTCTTATGGGGAGCCGCAGAGCCCTTGCGCCGTATGTTGCGCATCCTGCTTGAGCACTAAAACAAAGTAATATCTTTGTTTATGAAAAAAGCCCACACCCCTGCTCTCCATTTGTTCCGGCAAACCGCGTTGTGGGCCGCCATGTCGCTGTCGATGCTCGGCAGTGCACAGGCCCTGACACTCACGCGTCCTGTGGTGCAAAGCAAGCAGGGCGAGGCTTTGCGGGCCGAGATCGATATTCGCGACCTCTCCGCCACCGAGCAAGTGGATTTGCAGGCCAGCTTGGCCAGCCCCGAGTTTTACAAAGCAGCCAAAATCGATTGGCCCACATCCAATGGGGCGCCTTTGGAAATTCAGGTCGAGTTGTTGCGCCGTGACAACGGGCGCCCTTACCTGAAAGTCAGCAGCAAACAGCCCGTTCAAGGCCAAGCCATTGACCTGCTGATTGATTTGCGCTGGGCCACCGGCCGCTTGCTGCGTGATTTCAGTGTGTCACTGGATGACAACAAGCCTGCCAAAGCCATCACGCCCCCTGTGGCGCTGACTGAGGCTGCAAAAAGCGCCAACGGCCAACCCATTTCGGTACAACGCGGCGACACCGCCAGCGAATTGGTCGCTGGCAAAACAGCCCCCGGTGTGTCGCTGGAACAAATGTTGGTGGCTTTGCTGCGCAACAACCCCGACGCGTTTGTCGAGTCCAACGTCAACCGCATGAAAGCAGGCGCTCTGCTGACCTTGCCCACCGAGCAAGAAACACGCGCCATTTCACGCGAAGAAGCCCGCCGCGAAATTCAAATTCAAACCAAAGACTTTGAAGCCTACCGCGCCAATTTGGCCGCGCGCGCCCCAGGCGGCGCAGTCCCACAAGCCGCGCGTGACAGCGCGGGCAAGTTAGAAGCCAAAGTCCAAAACAAAAACAGCAAGGCCAACCAAGACAAGTTGACCTTGACCAAACCCAGCAGCAAAGAAGCAGCCACAGAAGAAAAAATTGCGCAGCAACTCGAAGCGCAAGACGTGGCCACCCGCGCCGCCGAGCTGAGCCGCAACATCAGTGAGCTTGGCAAAATTGCTGCTGCCACCATCAGCAGCCCAGCCGCTTCTGAGCCAACCGAACCGGCTGTCAGCTTGCCTGTGGAAGCGCCAGCCAGCGCCGCATCGACCAGCGCGTGGTTAGACGAATTGGCTGACAGCACCTTGGCCCCTGTGGGTGCCGGCAGCTTGATCGCCTTGTTGGTCTTGGTCGGCCTGTGGCGACGCCGTGCCAGCCAAGTCGCATCGCCTGAGATCGAAGGCTTGCCGCCACTGAACGTCAAATTCAACTTGGACTTGCCCGAGTTCGACAGCCGTGACCCCGTTGAGCGTGGCTACATCCACGAAGTGGCGACACACACACACGCCCCCCACGAACATCCGCATGACCATGCACGTCACGGTCACGACGAAGATGCGCATTCCGAATATGACGATGTGCACCGCGATGACCCTGCGCATGGCGACACAGCAGCCCCTGCACGCCCCACCATGGAGATGCCCAACATTTCCTTGGACTTGGACGACGCTGACCACACCAGCCCCTACCAAGTGCGCATTGACTTGGCAGACGAGTTGTGGAACTTGGGCCAGCTGCACACCAGCCGCGCGCTGATGGAAGAAGTGGCCAACGAAGCGTCGGGCGCAGACAAAGAAAAAGCCCTCAAGTGGCTGGCTGACCGAGGCTAAGCCGATGCGCATCGCCATGGGCTTGAGCTACAACGGCCAAGCCTACGAAGGGTGGCAAAGCCAGATCTCTGGCCAGACCGTGCAGGACAAGCTTGAAAAAGCCCTGAGCAAATTCACCCAAAACCCCATCTCCACCCTGTGCGCGGGTCGCACCGACGCCGGTGTGCATGGACTGATGCAGGTGATTCACTTCGACACCGAACTGGTACGCACGCCTTACTCATGGGTACGCGGCACCAACCGCTATTTGCCACTCGACATTGCGGTGCAATGGGCCCGCGAAATGCCACGCGAGTTCCATTGCCGTGGCAGCGCCATTGCACGGCGCTATGCCTATGTGGTGCTCGAATCGGCCATCCGTCCCAGCGTAGAGGTCGGGCGCGTGGGCTGGGTCTACCGCCCCATGAACTTAGAGGCCATGCAGCAAGCCGCCGAATACTTGCTGGGGGAACATGACTTCACCTCGTTCCGGGCATCCAGCTGCCAAGCCCTCACGCCAGTCAAAACCATGACCCGCATCGAGATCACGCGCAAAAGCACCACCCCGGGCTCTGCCGTGTGGCGTTTTGAATTTGAAGCCAGCGCGTTTTTGCACCACATGATTCGCAACCTCATGGGTTGCTTTGTCAAAATTGGCACCGGCGAAAAACCACCCGAATGGATGGCCGAGGTATTGGCTGCGCGCGACCGCGATGCCGCCGCCCCCACGTTCAGCCCTGACGGCCTGTATTTCCTCGGGCCCCGTTACGACGCGCAGTGGAATTTGCCAGACCGCACCCCTGCGTATGATGGATTGCCATGAACCGCACACGCATCAAAATTTGTGGACTCACCCGTGAGCAAGACATCGACACCGCGGTAGCCGCGGGCGTCGACGCCATTGGTTTTGTGATGTACGCACCGAGCCCCCGCGCCGTGACGGTCGAGCGCGCTGCCGAGCTGGCCTTGCGCCTGCCCGCCTTTGTCACGCCGGTGCTGCTGTTCGTCAACGAAACACCCGAAGCCATTGCCCACGCCTGCATGCATGTGCCTGGAGCCTGGTTGCAGTTCCATGGTGACGAAACGCCCGATCAGTGCCGCAAAATTGCCCGCACCTTGGGGCGGCGCTGGGTGCGCGCAGCCCGCATTCCGCTGGAAACGCCCGCTGGCGAAGCGCCATTCGACCTCTTAAAATACACCCAAGATTATTCAGATGCCCAAGCCGTGCTGCTCGACGCCCATGTCGACGGTTATGGCGGCGGTGGCAAAACATTCAATTGGTCACAGCTTCCTCTAAACGTCAACGCTCACCTCGTCTTGTCTGGTGGACTCAACGCTGCCAACGTGACCGATGGCATTCGCGCGCTGCGTGACCGTGGCTTGTCGCTCGCGGTCGACGTGAGCTCTGGCGTGGAGTCGGCCAAAGGCATCAAGGATGCGGCCAAGATTCACGAATTCGTCAGAGCCGTCCGCGCCGCCGACGCAGAGCACCCGCTCTGAACCTTCTCCCCCTTTTGTTTGAAGCACTCGGACACCTCCTCGTCCGGGGCATATTTTGTAGGCCCTCCCTATGTCGAACTACCAACAACCCGATGCCCGTGGCCACTTTGGCATTTACGGTGGCAGCTTCATCAGCGAAACACTGACCCACGCGATTGAAGAACTGAAAGACGCGTACGCCCAATACCAACACGACCCCGCATTCATTGCAGAGTTCAAAAGCGAGCTGGCTCACTTTGTGGGCCGCCCCTCGCCCGTGTACCACGCGGCACGCATGAGCCGCGAAATGGGCGGCGCGCAAATCTTTTTGAAACGTGAAGACCTGAACCACACCGGCGCACACAAAATCAACAACACCATTGGCCAAGCCATGCTCGCCAAACGCATGGGCAAGCCCCGTGTGATCGCCGAAACGGGCGCAGGCCAACATGGCGTGGCCACTGCCACCATCTGCGCCCGCTACGGTTTGGAATGCGTGGTGTACATGGGTGCCGAAGACGTGAAGCGTCAAAGCCCCAACGTGTACCGCATGAAGCTCTTGGGTGCCACCGTGGTGCCCGTTGAAAGCGGCAGCCGCACGCTGAAAGATGCGCTCAACGAAGCCATGCGTGACTGGGTGGCCAACGTGGACAACACCTTCTACATCATCGGTACCGTGGCAGGTCCACATCCCTATCCGATGATGGTGCGCGATTTCCAAAGCGTGATTGGCGAAGAGTGCCTCACGCAAATGCCTGAGATGTTCAAGAGCCTCAAGATGGCCGAAGAACAACCTGATGCCGTCATCGCCTGCGTGGGCGGCGGCAGCAATGCCATGGGCATCTTCTACCCCTACATCAACCACGCCCACACACGTCTGATTGGCGTGGAAGCCGCAGGCGAAGGCATGGACACCGACCGTCACTCCTGCTCGTTGCAACTGGGCGCACCTGGCGTGCTGCATGGAAACCGCACTTACATCTTGCAAGACGAGAACGGGCAAATCACCGAGACACACAGCGTGAGCGCTGGCCTCGACTACCCCGGCGTGGGCCCCGAGCATGCCTTCCTCAAAGACATCGGCCGCGCCGAGTACGTGGGCATCACGGACAAAGAAGCGTTAGACGCCTTCCACTACCTGTGTCGCACCGAAGGCATCATCCCCGCACTCGAATCGAGCCATGCCGTGGCCTACGCCATGAAGCTGGCCAAGACCATGAAGCCCGAGCAATCGATCTTGGTGAACCTCTCAGGTCGTGGTGACAAAGACATTGGCACCGTGGCCGACCTGAGCGGCGCCGACTTCTTCTGCCGCCCCAGCTGCCAAGGCCAATCGGTCAAAGGTGGCCCGACCGAACAAACCGTGAAGATTGTGAAGTGAGCCCCACCATGAGCCGCATTGAAACCACCCTGAAAAACCTCAAAGCCCAAGGCCGCAAGGCCCTCATCCCGTATGTGATGGCAGGCTTCCCACAGGCCCACATCACGCCGGCCCTCATGCACGGCATGGTGGATGCAGGCGCGGACATCATCGAACTGGGCGTGCCTTTCAGCGACCCCATGGCCGATGGTGCTGTGATTCAAAAAGCAGGCGAAGCCGCGCTGCGCTTTGGCATCGGCACCACCCAAGTGTTGGACATGGTGCGCGAGTTCCGCCAAACCGACGCCACCACGCCCGTGGTGCTGATGGGCTATGCCAACCCTGTGGAGTGCTACAACCTCAAGCACGGCAAAGATTCATTTGTGAAAGATGCCGCTGCTGCAGGCGTAGACGGCGTGCTGATCGTGGACTACCCACCCGAAGAGTGCGAAGAATTTGCCGCCACCCTGCGTGCACACCACATGGATTTGATCTTCTTGCTCGCCCCCACCAGCACTGACAAACGCATGGAACAAGTGGCCCGCATCGCCAGCGGCTATGTGTACTACGTCTCGCTCAAGGGCGTGACAGGCGCTGGCAACCTCGACACCGATGCCGTGGAAGCCATGCTGCCGCGCATTCGTCAACACGTGCACATTCCTGTGGGCGTGGGCTTTGGCATTCGCGATGCCGCCACCGCCACTGCAGTGGGCCGCGTGGCAGATGCCGTGGTGATTGGCAGCCGCATCATCCAGCTGCTGGAAGCGGCACCCGCAGGCCAAGAAGTGGCCGCCGCCCACGAATTTTTAGCGGGTATTCGCAAGGCGTTGGACGCCTAAGTCGTCGAAGCCCCACCCGTTAAAATGTTGCCTATTCAAGAACTGACGAAGGACTGACCATGAGTTGGCTCGAAAAACTGCTTCCCCCGAAAATTCAACACACCGAACCGTCTGAGCGCCGCAGCGTGCCCGAAGGCGTGTGGGTGAAGTGCCCCAGCTGCGAGACCGTGCTCTACAAGAGCGACTTGCAAGCCAACCACAATGTTTGCCCCACCTGCAGCCACCACCACCGCATGACGGCGCGTGACCGCTTGGACATGTTCCTTGATCCCGAAGGTCGTTACGAAGTGGGTCAAGAAGTGTTGCCTGTGGATGCATTGAAATTCAAAGACAGCCGCAAGTACCCCGAGCGCCTGAAAGAAGCCATGCAAAACACCGGCGAAACAGACGCCTTGGTGGTCATGGGAGGCGCAGTGCACAACATCAACGTGGTGGCCGCCTGCTTTGAATTCGACTTCATGGGTGGCTCGATGGGCTCCGTCGTGGGCGAACGCTTTGTGCGCGGCGTGCACACGGCCATCGAACAAAAAGTACCGTTCATTTGCTTCACCGCCACGGGTGGTGCGCGCATGCAAGAAGGCTTGCTCTCGCTCATGCAAATGGCCAAAACCAATGCCTCGCTCACGCGTCTGGCGAAAAAAGGTTTGCCCTACATCAGCGTGCTGACCGACCCCACCATGGGCGGCGTGTCCGCAGGTTTTGCGTTTGTGGGTGACGTGGTCATCGCCGAACCCAACGCCTTGATCGGTTTTGCCGGCCCCCGCGTGATTGAAAACACCGTGCGTGTGACCTTGCCACAAGGCTTCCAACGCGCTGAGTTCTTGCAAGAAAAAGGCGCGATCGACATGATTTGCGATCGCCGCGAACTGCGCAAAACCATTGCCAGCACCTTGGCCATGTTGCAGCGCCAGCCTGCGGACGCGGTGGCTTAAAACCCACGCCGCCGGCATCCAAATTTATTTACCTCCCTCTCGATGTCTCAGAACAACACCCCCGCCACGCCCGAAGCCGCACCCGTCGACGAAAACCAACTCATCGCTGAACGCCGCGAAAAACTCAAGGTCATGCGCGAGCGCCAAGCGCAAGGCCAAGGCGTCGCCTTCCCCAACGATTTCAAACCTGCTCACCACGCGGCCACTTTGCACGAGTTGCATGGCGACAAAACCGCTGAGGTGTTGACCGAAGAAGGTCAATTCGCCAAAGTGGCGGGCCGCATGATGCTCAAACGCGTCATGGGCAAGGCCAGCTTTGCCACGCTGCAAGACAGCACCGGTCGCATTCAGATTTACGTGACCCGCGACGATGTCAGCGAAGATCTCTACGCCGACTTCAAACACTGGGACTTGGGCGACATCGTGGCCTGTGAAGGCAAGTTGTTCAAAACCCGCACCGGCGAGTTGTCGATCCACGCCACCCGCATCCGCATGCTCACCAAGAGCCTGCGCCCCATGCCCGACAAGTTCCACGGCGTGGCCGATCAAGAAATCAAATACCGCCAACGCTACGTCGATTTGATGACCGACGAGACCGCCCGCAAGCGCTTCATGGCGCGCAGCAAAGCGGTCAGTGGCATTCGCGAGTTCATGGTGCAACACAACTTCCTCGAAGTCGAAACGCCCATGCTGCACCCCATTCCCGGTGGTGCCAACGCCAAGCCCTTCACCACCCACCACAACGCGCTGGACCAAGAAATGTTTTTGCGCATTGCGCCTGAGCTGTACCTCAAGCGCTTGATCGTGGGCGGCTTTGAACGCGTGTTTGAGATCAACCGCAACTTCCGCAACGAAGGCATCTCGGTGCGTCACAACCCCGAGTTCACCATGATGGAGTTCTACGCGGCGTATTGGAACTACCAAGACCTGATGCACTTCACCGAAGAACTGGTGCGCGACGCCGCCATGAAGGCCGCCGGCACCCTGCTGTTGACCTACGGCGGCAAAGCGGTGGACCTGAGCCAACCGTTCGAGCGCCTCACGATTCGCGAAGCCATTCTGAAACACACCGAAGCCGGCGAGCACGTGGACAACAGCGAATGGCTGATCAACGCGTTGAAGAAACTCGGCTTCAAAGAAGACAAAGACAAGCTCAGCACCCGCAGCTTGGCCAGCTTGCAAGTGATGTACTTCGAAGAAACCGTAGAAGAAAAGCTGTGGCAGCCCACTTTCATTTGCGAGCACCCTGTGGAGATTTCTCCTTTGGCCCGCGCCAGCGACAGCAAGCCCGATGTGACCGAGCGTTTTGAGCTCTACATCACCGGCCGCGAGTTCGGCAACGGCTTCAGCGAATTGAACGATGCCGAAGACCAAGCCGCCCGCTTCCACGCCCAAGTGGCTGCCAAAGACAGCGGCGACGACGAAGCCATGTTCTACGACCACGACTTTGTGCGCGCCCTCGAATACGGCATGCCCCCCACGGGCGGCTGCGGCATTGGCATTGATCGTTTGATGATGTTGCTGACCGACAGCCCGAGCATCCGCGACGTCATCTTGTTCCCTGCATTGCGCCGCGAAATTTAAACCTCGCAGCGTCCCCCCAACGCCTCGCAACGGCTCCGGCCTGCGAGGCGTTTTTGTTTATGCTTGACGCCTCTTTCACACAGACACCGTCCGCTATGAAGATTCACCACGCCCTCCTCGCCTGTCTGCTCAGCACCGTCGCCTGTTTGACCCCGGCACAAACCGCCTTTCCCACCAAACCGATTCGTGTGGTGATTGGTTTTCCTGCGGGTGGCCCCCTCGATCAACACGCACGGCTGCTGAGCGAACGTTTGCAACTCGTGCTGGGGCAACCCATCGTCATTGACTACAAGAGCGGTGCAGGCGGCACCGTGGGCGCACAAGACGTGATGAAAGCCGCACCCGATGGTTACACCCTGATGTTGGCCAACACCGGCGTGATGGTGATCAACCCCGCGCTCTACAGCAAGCTGCCCTACGGCACACTGAAAGACTTCGCCCCTGTGGCACGCACCGCCATGCAACCGCTGGCGTTGCTGGTGAACCCCAACGTGCCCGTGCAGAACCTGAAAGAGTTCATCGGCTACGCACGCGCACGTCCTGGCCAAATCAACTACGGTTCGGCAGGCAATGGCGGCATCAGCCACTTGGTGCCGGAGATGTTCAAAACAGCCACAGGCTTGTTCATGGTGCACATCCCGTACCGCGGCAGTGCCCCCGCGTTCACCGACTTGATGGCCGGCCAAGTGCAGTTCATGGCAGAGTCCATTCCCCAAGCAGCCAACTACCACAAGCAAGGCAAGGTCAGGGCCTTGGCGGTCACCAGCAAAGAACGCAACCCGGCCTTGCCCGATATCCCCACAGTGATGGAGTCTGGTGTGCCTAACTTTGACGTGGTGGGCTTCTATGGCTTTTTAGCCCCCAAGGGCACGCCCCCCGAAGTGCTGGCCAAACTGAGTGACGCCTTTCGCCAAGTGTTGAACACGCCGGAGGTGCGCAACAAGATGGTGGCGCAAGGCGCAGACCCTGCGTTCTTGGACCATGACGCTTTCACGCGCTTCCTGAATGCAGAACTGCCGCGCTGGGCGGCAGTTGCAAAGGCGTCCGGCGCGAAGCTGGACTAATTGTTCAAACCCAAACGGGCTTATTGCGGCTGAAAGCCGCTGGCCTTGATGAGCTTGGTCCACACCTGCGTGTAAGCACGTTCACGCTGCTCGAGCTGATGTGAGTTCATGTAGCCCACGGTCAAGCCCATCTTGGTGAGCTGCTCGTTCACATCAGGCATCGCCAACACTTTGGACAAGGCTTGGCCGAAGTGGTTGATGGTCGCTTGTGGCGTGGCCGAAGGTGCAAAGATGCCGTAGTACGGCATGTCTTCCAAACCACTCAAACCCAACTCAGCAAAAGTCGGCACATCGGGCAACGCCGCTTGACGCTTGGCGCCCAAAACGGCAACCACGCGCACCTTGCCCGCTTTGTGGTTCTCAATGAAGTCAGGCACCGAGCCCACACCTGCCGCAATTTGGTTGCCCAACATGTCCGCCATCATCGGGGCACTGCCGCGGTAAGGTGCAGCCACCAAGTCGAGCTTGTATTTCTCCCCCACCACTTTGACCAAAAACTCAGGCGTAGAAGCCGGCGCAGGAATGCCCACCGCCCCTTTGCCACCTTGGGTTTTGACCCAAGCCAGGTAGTCGTTGAATGATTTGGCAGGCGTGCCGCCAGACACGGCATAGGCATTGACGAAGGTGGCAAACCCCGCCACAGGCGCAAAGTCGTGCGCGGGGTCAAAGCCAGGGTTCTTCACCACCAAAGGCAAGATAGAAATGGTGTGGTCATGCGAGAGGAACAACACTGTGCCATCGGCAGGTGCTGCCTTCAATGCTTGCGCGGCCAGCTGGCCACCGGCACCGGGCTTGTTCTCGACCACCACGGGCACGCCCAGTTCGTCTTTGAGTTTGTCGGCCAAGATACGGGCAACCGCATCGGTGCCACCGCCAGGGGGAAAGCCCACCATCAGTTTGATGGGTTTGGCGTTTTGTGCCGCAGCCCAGCCACAGCTCAGGGCCAAGGCGAGGACGGCAAAGTGACGACGTGAAGGAAACATGGCTGAACTCCTGAAAAAAAATTAAGGTGCGTTCGAGGGAGAAGCAGGCGCCTCACCATCTGGGCTTTGGGCATGGTCGGGATCTGATACCGAATTTTCGCCGAACTCGGCATCCGGGGCATTTTTACGGGCTTCCCGTTCTTTGAGCTTGTCTTCTTTTTTCTTCTTCTTGGCTAACTCGCGTTGACGTTTTTCATAGTTGTAATTGGGCGTTGCCATCTGAGCTTTCGTGAAGGGTGGTGAACCTGTGTGCGGTTTAAGGCAACAAGTCCAAAGCCCGCACATAGGCGGGGTGGGTCATCAGCGCGTCCCAAGCTAGCGGCGAAGTTTGTGGCAGCAGTGCACGGCGGCGTTGCTCGCTGGCGTCACTGGCGTGCCATTGATTTTTAACCAAGCGTTCGGTCAGGCCTTCCAGCATCTCGTCGACAGCACGGCCATTGCCGAGGCTTTGGTTGCACAACAACACCAAGTCACAACCGGCGTTGAGCGCGGCCACACCGGCTTCTGCAAAACTGACCGAACGCCCCTCGATGCGACGTGCGCCTTCCATCGACAAATCGTCACTGAAGATGGCACCATTGAAATGCAACTGGCCGCGCAAGATGTCTTGCAACCAACGCGGCGAAAAACCAGCAGGCAGCGCGTCGACCTTGGGATAAATGACATGCGCAGGCATCACGCTGGTCAGCGTGGTGGTGAGCCAGGGGTAAGGCAACGCACAGTCGTTCAAGATGACCTTGAGGCTGCGTTTGTCGACGGGAATGTCGACATGCGAATCGGCTTTGACAAAGCCATGACCCGGGAAGTGTTTGCCGCAGTTGGCCATGCCCGCCAGCAGCAACCCGTGCATCACACTCTTGGCCAACGCGGTGGCCACACGTGGATCGCGGTGGAACGAACGGTCACCGATCACACCACTTTCGCCATGGTCTAGGTCGAGCACGGGGGTGAAACTGAAGTCCACACCACAGGCACGCAGCTCGCTGGCCAGCACATAGCCGCAGGCTGTGGCTGCGTCCATGGCAGCCAGGGCACCGCTGCCGGTTTTGAATTCACCGACAACCCCTTTTGGGTCTTTCATCCACAGTTCGCCCAGGGCGCGCATGGGGGGAATGTGGGTGAACCCGTCGGTGCGAAAGCGCTGCACGCGTCCGCCTTCGTGGTCCACACAAATCAGCAAATCTTGGCGCACGGCCTTGATGTCGGCGCACAACTGCGTGAGCTGCTGACGATTGGCCCAGTTGCGGCCAAACAAAATCACGCCGCCCGTGAGCGGGTGCTGCAAACGTTGGCGATCCACAGCGGTCAGCACTGTACCGGCAACGTCAAGAATGAGGGGCGCGTGGTGGGACATAAATCAGGCGTTCTTTATCAGACGTTCTTTTCAACAACACAATAACTGGTGGCGTAGTCGGACTCGTCGCTCACGCTCACATGAGCGCGCAAACCGCGCGCCTCAAACCATTCCTTCAGCACACCGTGCAACACGATGACAGGTTGGCCGCTGGGCAGTTTGCCCACCTCGCACAAGCGCCATGTCATGGGCATGCGCATGCCCAAACCAATGGCTTTGCTGAACGCTTCTTTGGCCGAAAAACGGGTGGCCACATAGCGCACACCGCGCTCAGGCCAGCGTTGGCTGCGCAGACGGTAGGTGGCCAGCTCGTCGTCGCTCAGCACTTTTTGCGCAAAGCGCTCGCCATGCTTATCGAGCGAGGCACGGATGCGACGGATGTCGCAAATGTCGGTACCGATGCCGTAAATCATGCGGGCATGCACGCGCGGTAAGCGCGGATGGTGTCGGTATAGCCCAGCTCCAACGCATCGGCAATCAAAGCGTGTCCGATGGACACCTCTTGCACACCGGGCACTGCGGTCAAGAAGGTGTGCAAGTTGTCGCGGTTCAAGTCGTGGCCCGCATTGATACCTAAGCCCACAGCCAAGGCTGCTTCGGCCGTGGCTTTGAAAGCGGCCAACACGTTGGCCTGCTGGGGGGTGCCATAGGCAGAGGCATAGGTTTCGGTGTACAGCTCCACGCGGTCCGCGCCCACAGCTTTGGCCGCAGCCATGGCCTCAGGCACAGGGTCCATGAACAAACTCACGCGCACACCCAAGGCTTTGGCTTCGGCGATGAGGGGCTTCAAGCGCTCGGTGTCTTGTGGGAATGTCCAGCCATGGTCGCTGGTGAACTGGCCTTCGCTGTCAGGCACAAAGGTGACTTGATGTGGGCGCACAACGCGCACAAAGTCCATCAGGTTGTGAAACGGGTTGCCTTCGATGTTGAACTCGCGGTCGGGCCAGGCTTTGAGCAACGTAGCCAAGTCATGCACATCGTCTGAACGGATGTGACGTGCATCGGGGCGGGGGTGCACGGTGATGCCTGCCGCGCCGGCTTCCAAACACAACGTGGCTGCCCGCGTCACACTGGGAATGCCCAAGTGGCGCGTGTTGCGAATCAAGGCCACCTTGTTGAGGTTGACCGACAGCGCAGTGGAGGTGTGAGCGTGAGACATGGGGCGAAGCGAATAAATCAAAGAGATTGCAGGTCAATCATCATCTGCCGGGTTTGCAGTGTTTTGACCCCGCAATGGTAGTGCAGCAAGGCACGCAATTGCCCCTGCAAAGCGTTGCGTTGCTCGGCGGGCATCTCTGCGCACACACGCAACGTGGCAGTGAAAGGCGCATCGGTGGAGAGGCTGTGATGCAACTGCAACCACGCGCTCCCCGCCAAGCCCGATCTGTCTTGGGCGTTGTGGCTGCGCAAACCGCCTTCAGCCACCAGCACATACAACGCTTCGGGTTGCAATGGCGCCAAGGTCAAGGTCTGTGCGTTCAGCTCTGGTAAGAAACCAATGTCGCGCAGCAGCAGCAACTCAAACGCACGCAGCGCAGGTGCCACCGTGCCTTCATGACCCGAGGCCAACACTTGAACCACTTGGGCATACAGATCAAACAAAGTGGGATGCGGATCATCACGCGCCAACAAACGCAGCAACAACTCGTTGACGTAATAGCCCGACAACAAGGCCTCCCCCGTGGGCATGATGTGCCCGCCCATCCACTCGGCACCTTTGAGGGTACGAATCTCGGCATCGCCGGAATAGCTGACGTACAGCGGCTGCAAAGGCAACAAAACGGGACGGAAATTTGAGCTGGGCTTTTTAGCCCCCTTGGCCACCAAGGCCACCCGGCCGAAGTGGCGGGTGAAGGTTTCCAAAATCAAACTGGACTCGCTCCAGTCGTAACGATGCACCACGAACGCAGGCTCGTCCTGGATGCGGGGCACACCCCGCGATAACGTGAATGTGCTGGACTTACTCGTAGCCAAAGCTACGCACCCGCGCTGCGTCGTCGGCCCAACCCGAGCGCACTTTGACCCACAGCTCTAAGAACACTTTGGCATCGAAGAGCTTTTCCAATTCGGTGCGCGCTTCCATGCCCATGCGTTTCAAACGCTCGCCTTTGTCACCGATGACCATGGCCTTGTGGCCATCGCGCTCCACCACGATGGTGGCCGCAATGCGCACCATGCGCTTGACACCTTTGCTCTTGCCTTTTTCTTCTTCGAATTTATCGATCACCACCGTCGAGGTGTAAGGCAATTCATCGCCAGTCAAGCGGAACAACTTTTCGCGCACCATCTCGGCAGCCATGAATTTTTCGCTGCGATCGGTCAACTCATCCGCTTCGTACATCCAGGCTTGTTCGGGCAAATATTTTTCGCAAATGCCCAACAGACGCTGCACGTCTTTGTCGTTCTTGGCCGACATGGGAACAATCTCAGCAAAAGGATGACGCGCTTGCATGGACTGCAGCCATTCCATGATTTCGGCCCGGTTTTTCATCGAGTCAAGCTTGTTCGCCACCAAGATGGTGGGAATGCCCGGCGCCAGCAGCGACAACACTTTTTCGTCGGCGGGGGTGAAGCTGCCAGCCTCGACCACCAGCAACACCAAGTCCACATCACCCACTGCACCTTGTACGGCTTTGTTGAGCGATTTGTTCAGCGCGTTGCCATGGATGGTTTGAAAACCGGGCGTGTCCACAAATACAAATTGCGACGCACCTTGGGTGTGCATGCCCGTGATGCGGTGACGCGTGGTCTGGGCCTTGCGTGAGGTGATGCTGATTTTTTGTCCCACCAAGGCGTTGAGCAAGGTGGACTTGCCCACGTTGGGTTTGCCCACAATGGCAATCAGACCACAGCGTTGGTCTGCAGGTGACACCACCGCTTGGCTTGCCACAACACGGTTGCCTTTGCTGGCGGCCAGCATGGCATCGATGTCTTGCAAGGTTTGTTCGTTTTTGGGAGGGGTGGTCATTGATTGAGCGCCTTGATCACTTCGAGCATGGCTGCTGCGGCGGCTTGCTCTCCTGCGCGGCGCGAGCCGCCAATGCCACGCTCGCAGCGGGCCAGTTCGGGAACTTCACATTCCACATCGAAGGTTTGTTTGTGTGCCGCGCCCAAGGTGCCGACCACACGGTAAATAGGCAGCTTGAATTTGCGGGCTTGCAGCCATTCTTGCAATTCGGTTTTCGCGTCTTTGCTGACGGCTTGCATCTCGGGGTTGATTTCGACCTTGGCAAAAATACGTTGCACCAAAGCATCCGCGGCGGGGTAACCAGCGTCAAGGTAGACCGCACCCAACACGGCTTCAAGGGAATCGGCCAAGATGGACGGGCGTTTTTGACCGCCGGAATTCATTTCGCCCTCACCCAAGCGCAAGATGCCCGACAGGCCCAACTCCACGGCCAAGTGGTGCAGTGTGTCTTGCTTAACCAGGTTGGCACGCACACGCGACAAATCGCCTTCAGGCAAGGTCTGCAAGCGCTGGTACAACAGGTTGGCAATCGCCAGGTTCAGCACCGAGTCCCCCAAGAACTCCAAGCGCTCGTAATGGTCGGAACTGAAACTGCGGTGCGTCAAAGCCTGCACCAACAACGCTGGGTTTTGAAAGGTGTAGCCCAGGCGCTCTTGCAGCGTCTCAATGATTTGTTGTTGAGACAGACTGGGTCGGGCGGAACGTGCGCGTGAGGTCATTGAAAAGCGCCGATGCGCGAGAGGCTGCCAAAGTTCATCCAAACAAAGAAGGCTTTGCCCACAATGTTTTTCTCTGGCACAAAGCCCCAATAGCGCGAATCCAAAGCGTTGTCGCGGTTGTCACCCATCATGAAGTAGTGGCCCGCCGGTACTTTGCAGGTCACGCCTTCCACGGTGTAGTGGCAATTTTCTTTGAACGCAAAGTCGTCCGCTCCCGGTACAAACGAAGGACGGTCTTTGTCATTCAACAGGTTGTGGGTGCGGACGCCCGACATCTCAGAAGGACGAGTGCCCAAGGGCAGTTTCTCTTCAAACTGTGAGATGTAGCGCATGCTGTCTTCATCAAAAAAATCAGTGCGCGGGGCTTTGCTCACGGGCTGGCCATTGATGGTGAGCTGTTTGTTGAGGTAAGCGACTTCGTCCCCAGGCACTCCGACCACACGCTTGATGTAGTCCAAGCTGGGTTTGGGTGGGTAACGGAACACCATCACGTCCCCCCGCTGCACGGGGTTGCCCTCGGTCATCTTGAGGTTGATCACCGGCAAACGCACGCCGTAGTGGTACTTGTTCACCAAAATCAAGTCCCCCACCAGCAAGGTGGGGATCATCGAACCCGATGGAATTTTGAAGGGCTCAAACAAAAACGAGCGCAGCACGAACACCAATGCGATGACGGGGAACAACCCGGCCGTCCAGTCCAACCACCACGGCTGCATGTACAGGCGCTCTTTGGCTTCGGTCACGTTGACATCGGTGTGGGTGATGCCTTGGGCCTGCAACGCCGCGGTGCGCTTGTCGGCTTCGGCTTGCAGCTGCTCTGCTGCAGCTTTGCGCTGCGGCAAGAAGTAAAACTGTTCTGCCAACCAATAAATACCAGTCACCACGGTGGCCATGAACATGAGCAAGGCAAAGTTGCCCTCGATCATGCCCACGTACCAAAAACCAGCGTAGCCCACAAAGGCAGCCAGCACGAATGCGGTCAACGTTGCCATCAATCCTCCACTTGCAAGATGGCCAGAAAAGCCTCTTGCGGCACTTCTACAGAGCCAATTTGCTTCATGCGTTTTTTACCTGCTTTTTGTTTTTCAAGCAGTTTGCGTTTGCGGCTGATGTCGCCGCCATAGCATTTTGCCAGCACGTTTTTGCGCAGCGCCTTGATGGTTTCACGCGCAATGATGTTGGCACCAATGGCGGCTTGAATCGCCACATCAAACATTTGACGGCTGATGATCTCGCGCATCTTGGCCACCACGGCACGACCACGGTACTGGGCTTGTGTGCGGTGCACGATGATGGACAGCGCATCGACCTTTTCGCCGTTGAGCAAGATGTCCACCTTCACCACGTCCGAGGCACGGTATTCCTTGAACTCATAGTCCATCGAGGCGTAACCGCGTGAGACCGATTTGAGTTTGTCAAAGAAGTCGAGCACGATTTCGCCCAAAGGCATTTCGTAAGTCAGCATCACTTGGCGACCGTGGTACGCCATGTTGATTTGCACACCGCGCTTTTGGTTGGCCAGCGTCATCACGGGCCCCACATAGTCTTGGGGCATGTACAAATGCACCGTGACGATGGGTTCGCGAATTTCGTGCAGCTTGCCTTGGTCTGGCATCTTGGATGGGTTTTCCACCATCACCACTTCATTGCCAGGCATCACCACTTGGTACACCACGCTCGGCGCGGTGGTGATCAGATCTTGGTCAAACTCGCGCTCCAGACGTTCTTGCACGATCTCCATGTGCAACAAGCCTAAAAAGCCGCAGCGGAAACCAAAACCGAGCGCTTGCGAGACTTCGGGCTCGTATTGCAAAGAGGCGTCATTGAGCTTGAGCTTTTCCAGCGCATCTCGCAGGCCGTCGTACTGGTTGGCTTCGGTGGGGTAAAGCCCCGCGAACACCTGAGGCTGGATTTCTTTAAAGCCGGGCAAGGCT
Organism: Limnohabitans sp.; assembly: GCA_051006815.1. Taxonomy (GTDB): domain Bacteria; phylum Pseudomonadota; class Gammaproteobacteria; order Burkholderiales; family Burkholderiaceae_C; genus Limnohabitans. The sequence continues at coordinate 15,381 of JBPCSU010000018.1, read as the reverse complement.
TCTTCGGCAGGGCCCAAGTTGTTGGGCAGCTTTTTCTCCAAGGTGATGGTGTCACCCACCTTGGCCGCTTGCAATTCTTTGATGCCCGCAATGATGTAACCCACTTGACCCGCTTCGAGCGACTGGCGTGGTTCGTTGGCGGGGGTGAACACACCCAAGTTGTCAGCGTTGTAGACGGCATTGGTCGCCATCATCTTGAAACGCTCACCTTTGCCCAAGCGACCATCGACCACACGCACCAACATCACCACACCCACGTAGCTGTCAAACCAGCTGTCGATGATCATGGCGCGTAGCGGTGCGTCTGGATTGCCTTTGGGTGGTGGCACATGGGCCACCACGGCCTCTAAGATTTCGTCGATACCCATGCCGGTTTTGGCCGAGCACGGAATTGCATCGGTGGCATCAATACCAATCACGTCTTCCACTTCGGCTTTGGCATTGTCTGGATCGGCATTGGGCAAATCCATTTTGTTCAGCACTGGCAGAACTTCAACGCCCAAATCGAGGGCGGTGTAACAGTTGGCAACCGTTTGCGCTTCCACACCTTGACTGGCATCGACCACCAACAACGCACCTTCGCACGCAGAGAGAGAACGCGACACTTCATAAGAGAAGTCCACGTGACCCGGTGTGTCGATCAAATTGAGGTTGTAGACCTGACCATCTTTCGCTTTGTATTGCAGCGCAGCGGTCTGTGCTTTGATAGTTATCCCACGCTCTTTCTCGATGTCCATCGAGTCGAGAACTTGCGCTTCCAGGTCACGCTCTTCAAGTCCTCCGCAACGCTGAATCAAACGATCTGCGAGCGTCGATTTGCCATGATCGATGTGGGCAATGATTGAAAAGTTTCTGATGTTGTTCATCAACGGGAACACTTAAGTGATTGAATTCAAAGGGAGAGCGCCATGAAAAAAGGGCGCGTCATCTGCTGACGCGCCCAGAACCAACAAGCAATGGCAACTGCATAAGTTGGGAGTTCATTGTAGGCAAAAACCCCGAATTGCACAGCGGTCTCAACATGACCGAGGCCTCGTTGCGGGTTCGCAACATGAATTTATCCACAACTTATTAACATTTTGACAAAGGGGTTTTGGAACAACTTGTGGGTGATCTGTGGATCACCTGTGGAGTCTGTCAACCAATCCCGTATCGTGGAGTTTGGGTCCTGCGATATATCGCAAAAACGCAGTCAGCCCCTCGATTCTATACAAAAAGGGCTTGAACACTCGCCATAAGTTAGCTTGTGCTCACTTATAAATGCGGGATAAAAATATTTAAAAATATTTGAAGCCCGCAAAACCCGACCGAGATCGAGGGATTTAACGGTTGGGTCGTATCACCGTGTACTGAGCCCATTCACCGCGTCGCACCAACAAGCTCACCGGCTTGGTTTTGTCCAACCGGTCCAGCAGCGCCTCAAAGGCCTTCACGTTGGGCGTTTCCACGTTGGCAATGGCCAAGATGACGTCCCCTTCTTGAATGCCCGCACGTGTTGCAGGCTCCGCCACGGCATCCACGCGCACGCCTCCCCGCAACTTCAGCTCTTTTTTCTGCGTCTCCGTCAATTCACTGACGGTCAATCCTAAAACTTTGCCAGCCAGGGTGGATTGAGGTTTTTCGGTCGCCGCTTTCTTCTCAGGCTTGTCCGCCTCGAACTCGCCGACGACGATGTGCATCTCGCGCATGCTGCCACGGCGCCACACTTGCAACGTGCTGCGCGTGCCCGGCTTGGTGTTGCCCACCATGCGTGGCAAATCAGACGATTTGTCGATGCTCTTGCCTTCAAATTTCAAAATGATGTCACCGGGTTCTAACCCTGCCTTTTCAGCCGGCGAGCCCTGCTCCACACCACGCACCAAGGCGCCTTGAAGCTTGGTCAAACCCAGCGACTCGGCCACCTCTTTGTTGACTTGATCGATTTGCACCCCCAAGCGTCCACGCTGCACGCGACCTGTGGCACGCAACTGCTCGCTCACACGCACGGCCTCGTCAATCGGGATAGAGAACGAGATGCCCATGAAACCGCCCGAACGTGAATAGATTTGGCTGTTGATGCCCACCACCTCGCCACGCATGTTGATCAGCGGCCCACCCGAGTTGCCGGGGTTGATGGCGACATCGGTTTGGATGAATGGCAGGTAGTCGCCTGTGTCACGCTGCTTGGCGCTCACAATGCCCGCGGTGACCGTGTTCTCGAGCCCAAAGGGGGAACCGATGGCCATGACCCACTCGCCCACCTTGAGGCGGTTGACATCGCCAATCTTCACCGCAGGCAAGCCCGAAGCATCAATCTTCACCACGGCCACATCGCTGCGTTTGTCTGCACCCACGATGCGCGCCTTGAACTCACGCTTGTCAGGTAAGGTCACCAGCACCTGGTCTGCGCCCTCCACCACATGGGCGTTGGTCATCACAAAACCATCGGCCGACAAAATAAAGCCCGACCCCACCCCTTTGGGTTGCGACTCTTCCGGTTGCTGACGATTGGAGCGTGGTGATCGAGGTGCGTTAGGCATGGGCAAAGGCACACCAAAAAAGCGGCGAAACAGCTCTTGCATTTCCTCATCAGGACCATTGGCTTGCGTTTCGCGCGCTGTCGCTTTTTCAAGCGTCCGAATATTGACCACCGAAGGGCCCACCTGCTCCACCAAATCAGTGAAGTCTGGCAAGGTGCGCACCGTCTGAGCCGCAACAGGCAATGTCAACCCCACGCTGCTAACGAGCAACGCAGCACACACCACACCCACAGAGATTGATTTTTTCATGGTCATCTTCTTTCTTTCACAACGGTCGAACCGTGGCCAACACGGCACGTCTTAGATCTTGCCAAAGTTGGGGCGAATTTTCAGCACCCAACCACAGCCAACGTCTTGCACGCGGTTCCATGTCAGGTAAGGGCGTCCACTGCAAAAGCAAGGCCCCCTGAACATCCATGGACACATGCACGTCACCCAGGGCATCCGCGGCCTCGTCAGACTGTCCATGCAGGCACCACACTTGCCCCGTCCAAGTCAACGTGCCTCGGTGGTGCCAGCAAGCATGCCCACCCCACCAGGTCGCAAGCAACCAACACCCGACCGCCAGCCCCCCTACCCAGCCCATCGGCTGCACCCATGCCCAAGCGACCAGCAAAGCACCACTGGCCATGCACAACACAGCGAAAACCCAACGTTGAAAAGCACAACGCCCCACCGGATAAGAAACCGATGGGGCGTTGTGCATGGCTGAAGCCTTAGACGCGTTTGAAAACCAGCGCGCCGTTGGTCCCGCCAAATCCGAAGTTGTTCTTCAAGGCCACATCAATCTTCATGTCACGCGCCGTGTTGGCGCAGTAGTCCAAGTCACACTCAGGGTCTTGGTTGAAGATGTTGATGGTGGGAGGGCTCTTTTGGTTGTGGATGGCCAACACAGTGAAGACACTCTCAATGCCGCCCGCGCCACCCAACAAGTGACCCGTCATGGACTTGGTGGAGTTCACCACCACTTTCTTGGCATGGTCACCCAAGGCCGCTTTGATGGCGTTGGTTTCGTTCACGTCACCCAAAGGCGTAGATGTGCCGTGGGCGTTCAAGTAATCGACTTGGTCGGGGTTCACACCCGCATTGCGCACCGCGCTGAGCATGGCGCGGCGTGGGCCGTCCATGTTGGGGGCTGTCATGTGGCCAGCATCCGCGCTTAAGCCATAGCCACCCAACTCGGCGTAAATTTTGGCGCCACGTGCTTTGGCATGTTCGTACTCTTCGAGCACCAACACGCCTGCGCCCTCACCCAGCACAAAACCATCACGGTCTTTGTCCCAAGGACGAGACGCCGTCGCAGGATCGTCGTTGCGGGTTGACAGTGCGCGCATGGAGGCAAAACCACCCACCCCCAAAGGAGACATGCAGCATTCAGAGCCGCCCGCAATCATCACGTCGGCATCGCCGTATTCGATGTGACGACCGGCTTCACCAATGCTATGCAAGCCTGTGGTGCAGGCAGTGACCACGGCCAAGTTAGGGCCCTTGAAGCCGTAACGCATGGACACGTGACCAGAAATCATGTTGATGATGGACGCTGGCACGAAGAAAGGCGAAATGCGACGCGCACCTTTGTTCAGGTATTCGCTATGCATGTCTTCGATGAGCGGCAAGCCGCCAATGCCAGAGCCAATCACGACCCCGATGCGGGTCGCTTGTTCTTCACTCAAGGCTTCGCCTGTGGCCAAACCCGAGTCTTGAACCGCTTGCACCGCCGCAGCAATGCCGTAATGAATGAACTTGTCCATGGCACGCGCCTCTTTCGGGGCGATGTATTGGTCAAGGTCTAAATCTTTTACTTCACCAGCAAAGTGGCAGTTGATTGCAGACGCATCAAAACGAGTGATGTTCGCAATGCCAGACTTACCGGCTAAAAGATTGGCCCAAGCGTCAGCCACCGTGTTACCCACGGGGCTGATACAACCTAGGCCGGTCACGACGACGCGACGACGGCTCATGCGGAGTTCCTAGAAGTTAGGCTTTTTTGTGGGTCAACGCGTAATCAATCGCGTTTTGCACAGTTGTAATTTTTTCGGCATCTTCGTCTGGAATTTCAATACCAAACTCGTCTTCCAATGCCATCACCAATTCCACTGTGTCCAAGGAGTCGGCACCCAAATCAGCTACGAAAGCTTTTTCGTTGGTAACTTGAGACTCTTCAACGCCGAGTTGTTCGGCAATGATTTTTTTGACACGTGTTTCGATATCGCTCATGGATTCCCTCTGAGGGTTGTGAATAAGTCCGCAATTTTAACCGGACGGACCGACCGTATGAATTCTGTTTGGTTTCTTCGCACATTCTGGCTGTTACGCCATGAACATGCCTCCGTTGACATGCAATTCTTGCCCCGTCACATAGCTCGCGTGCGCGCCTGCCAAGTACGCCACTGCATGGGCGATGTCGGCAGGTTTGCCAAGGTGACCCAAGGGGATTTGTCCCAGCAACGCTTTTTGTTGATCTTCGGGCAACGAGGCTGTCATGTCGGTTTCAATAAAACCTGGCGCCACGCAATTGACCGTGATGCCACGGCTGCCCAATTCACGTGCCAAGGCACGGGTCATACCGGCCACGCCGGCTTTGGCCGCCGCGTAGTTGGCTTGGCCTGGGTTACCGGACGCACCCACCACACTGGTGATGCTGATGATGCGGCCATAGCGCTGCTTCATCATGGGGCGAATGACCGCACGTGACACACGGAACACGGCTTTGAGGTTGGTGTCGAGCACCGCATCCCAATCGTCGTCTTTCATGCGCATGGCCAAGGTGTCGCGGGTGATGCCTGCGTTGTTCACCAACACATGCAAAGCGCCATGGTCTTTGGTGATTTGATCGATCAAGGCTTCCACCGCAGCGCCATCGTTCACATTGAGATTTGCGCCTCGGCAACCTGCGTGTGCAGACAAGGCTTGGGTAATCTTGGCCGCACCGTCATCGGATGTCGCCGTGCCAATGACGAGGTAGCCTTGTTGTGCCAACTCTTGGGCAATCGCCGCACCAATACCGCGTGAAGCGCCGGTGACCAGGGCAATGTGTTGTTTCTTGTCAGTCATTGTTTTCTCTTGTCTGGTTAAGCCAAGGCCGTTTTGACTTCCGCCAACGTCGCGGGGTCAAACAAGGGCAGGCCTGTTAAATCTGCATCAATGCGCTTGGCCATGCCAGCCAAGACTTTGCCTGGGCCGCATTCGACCAAGGTGGTGACACCGCGGGCTTTGATTGCCGCGACACACTCAACCCAACGCACAGGGCCAAACGCCTGGCGATACAGCGCATCACGGATGCGATCGGCCTCTGTTTCCACGGCCACATCAATGTTGTTGACCACTGGGATTTGGGCTGCGGAAAAAGTGGTCGCAGCGAGTTTGTCTTTCAAACGCTCAGCCGCTGGCTTCATCAAGCTGGAATGGAAAGGCGCCGACACAGGCAAAGGCAAGGCACGCTTGGCGCCATTGGCCTTGAGCACTTCGCACGCTTTTTCAACCGCCGCTTTGCTGCCCGCAATCACGGTTTGGCCGGGATCATTGAAGTTCACTGCTTCCACCACTTCGGCAGAGCCTGCGCCAAACGTGGCTTGCGCTTCGGCACACCCCGCAATCACTTGCGCGGCAGACATGCCCAAAATAGCCGCCATGGCGCCGGTACCGACAGGCACGGCCTCTTGCATGGCTTGCGCACGGAAGCGCACCAGCGGCGCAGCTTGCGCCAAGGTCAACACGCCAGACGCCACCAACGCAGAGTATTCCCCCAACGAATGTCCCGCCACCACGCACGGCGCAACCCCCCCTTCAGCCAACCACACACGGTAGGCCGCCACAGCGGCAACCAGCATGACGGGTTGGGTATTGGTGGTCAGCGCCAGAGCTTCTTTGGGACCTTCGTGAATCAGTTTGGCAATGTCTTCGCCCATGGCGTCAGACGCTTCTGCCAATGTTTGAGCCACCACCGGGTGGTCACCCCATGCGTCGAGCATGCCCACCGATTGCGAGCCTTGGCCTGGAAATACAAATGCAAATGAAGTCATAAGGTTTTTGAAAAGTTTGTCACACCAAGTCTTGCGCATACTTACAACTTGAGCAGCACCGCGCCCCAAGTGAACCCGCCACCCACGCCTTCGAGCATCAGGGTTTGGCCTTTTTTCACATCACCGCTGCGCACCGCTTTGTCGAGTGCCAGCGGGATAGACGCCGCCGAGGTGTTGCCATGGTCTTGCACCGTGAGCACCACTTTGTCCATCGGCAGTTTCAGCTTTTTCGCAGTGCTTTGAATGATGCGGATATTGGCTTGATGCGGAATCAACCAATCAATGTCGCCGTCTTGCAAACCGGCTTTATCGAGCACGGTACGTGCCGCACCTTCCAGCAAGCCCACCGCCAACTTGAACACCGCTTGGCCGTCCATTTTGAGAACGGGATCGCCCAAGATGTTGCCGTTGCGCACATGCCCCGGCACACACAAGATGCCCACGTGCTTGCCATCGGCATGGATGTCGGTGGCCAAAATGCCGGGCGTTTCGGAGGCCTCCAACACCACAGCGCCAGCACCGTCACCAAACAGCACGCAAGTGGTGCGGTCTTGGAAGTCGAGCAAGCGCGAAAAGATTTCAGAGCCCACCACCAACGCACGTTTGGCTGAGCCCGCACGAATCATGGCGTCCGCCACAGTCAGGGCATAAATAAAACCACTGCACACGGCTTGCACATCAAACGCAGGAGCGCCGGCAATGCCTGCGGCGTCTTCGTCTAACTGAGACAACTTGTGTTGCAGGATCGCCGCCGTCGACGGGAACACCATGTCAGGTGTCGATGTGGCCACGATGATGAGGTCAATGTCCTGGGGGCGGCGGCCTGCGGCATCTAGCGCTTGTTTGGCCGCTTCAAAACCCAAGTCGCTGCTGCGCATGTCATCGGCAGCAAAATGGCGGGCACGGATGCCGGTGCGTTCAACAATCCATTCGTCAGAGCTTTCCACGCCTTGGGTGGCGAGCTCTGCGACCAAGTCTGCGTTGGTCAACCGGCGGGGAGGGAGAAAACTTCCGGTGCCAGTGATTCGGGAGAAAAGGGTCATTAATCAGGTGGCTCAGGCCGAGGCGTCTGTCTGTCCCAAGGCTAACAATGGAGCGGCATGGGCAATGCGAGAGCGCACACGTTCGAGCAAGTTGTGGTGGGCCGCATCATACGCGCGGTTCAAAGCAGTACCAAAGGCTACATCGTCTGCCGAGCCGTGGCTCTTAAAAACAATGCCATTCAAGCCCAACAAAGCCGCGCCGTTGTAACGACGGTGGTCCACCTTGTCTTTGAAGTCAGAAAGAACAGGATAGGAAAAAATCGCTGCAATTTTCGTGAAGATACTGCGTGTAAACGAATTTTTAAGTGTTTCACTGATCTTGTGCGCCAAGCCTTCACTGGCTTTCAGCGCCACATTCCCCACAAAACCGTCACACACGATCAGATTGACCGTGCCTTGGTAAATGTCGTTGCCCTCGACATTGCCATAGAAATTCAAATCACCAGAATTAGCAGCAGTTCGCAACAAATCACCTGTTTTTTTGATGATTTCATTGCCTTTGATATCTTCTTCGCCAATGTTCAGCAAGCCCACCGTGGGGCTTTCAATGCTGTCAAGCACCGACACCAAGGCCGACCCCATGACCGCGAATTGCAACAAGTGCTGCGGCGTGCAATCCACGTTGGCACCCAAATCAAGCATGGTCGTGCCGCCACCTTTGAAGTCAGGCATACGTCCGGCAATGGCGGGACGGTCAATGCCATCGATTGTTTTAAGAAGATAGCGTGCGATCGCCATCAAAGCACCCGTGTTACCCGCAGATACCACCGCTTGGGCAGCTCCCGCCTTCACTTGCGCGATCGCCACACGCATCGAGGAGTCTTTTTTGCGGCGCAACGCCACTTCAACCGGGTCATCCATGGCCACCACTTCAGAAGCGGCAACCACCTGAGCTCGGGGATGCGAGAACGAGGACAACGCCTCAGGCAACCCTACTAGCAAGAGCTTGGCGTCTGGGTGCGTCTCTAAGAAACGGCGACAGGCCACCAGCGTGACACGCGGGCCATGGTCGCCCCCCATGCAATCAACAGCAAGAGTGGTCATGCAGGTTACTTCTCGTCAAAAAAACAAAAGCCCGAGGCGCCAAAGACAGCCACGGGCCCATGAGGTGTGAAGTAATTAAGCTTCAGACTTGGTCTTCAACACTTTGCGACCACGGTAAAAACCAGTGGGGCTGATGTGATGACGCAAGTGCACTTCACCGGTAGTGGGCTCAACGGCGGTACCGGGCGCTGTCAACGCATTGTGTGAGTTGTGCATGCCGCGCTTAGAAGGAGATTTTTTGTTTTGCTGGACAGCCATGATTGGCTCCTGGACTTAAATGTGGTTGATCATTGGGCCACAAACCAACCGGGGTCAGCGTGACACGAAGCCTAAGATTATAGCCCAACTCCTTCGGGCTTAGTGCTTGCGCGTTTTGAGGGACGCCAACACCGCAAACGGGTTGGGCTTAGCCTCCGACAAGATCGCTTCCTCTTCTGGCGAAGTTGGTACCTGCTCACTCAGACAAGAAGGATGCATGGGAACCAAAGGCAAGCTCATCAGCAACTCATCTTCGATCAGCTGAAGCAAATCAAAGTTGTCCTCCAACACCAACAGGTCCTCTTCGGACGCATCGTCTTCGGCCAATGCCGTGGCCTCGTCCACCACAAAACGGAAGTCTTGCTCAATCAACAAGTCCACCGGCACGGGGTGCAGGCAACGCTGACAGGTCAGTGGCACGGTGGCTTTGGCCTCCAAATGCAACCAGGCCGTGTCCTTGCCCGCGGCATCTGCAGCCATCGCGCCCTGGGCCGACCAAGCCACAGGCCCTGTCACCTCACCACTGCAATCCTCGACCAACCGGGGCAGTTCGGCCAACGGCGTCTCCCCCTCCAGGTGCATGTCCGCTTTGGCAAAGGCTTTGATATCCAGGCTGCGAAGGTTTTTTGGTTTTTGCATGCGGGCAGTGTAAGAGAATCCCTCCATGTCTACGCCTCAACCGACCCTGATTTTGGGTTCTACCTCTCGTTACCGTCGCGAACTGTTAACCCGTTTACGCGTGCCCTTTGATGTCGTCAGCCCTGACGTGGACGAGACCCCACAGCCGAACGAAACCCCACAAGCACTGGCTTGTCGCTTGGCACTGGCCAAGGCCCAAGCCGTGGCCCAACAACACCCTCATGCGGTGGTGATTGGGTCAGACCAAGTGGCCGACTTGAACGGCGAGCCGCTGGGCAAACCCGGCACCTACGAACGTGCTGTGCTGCAGTTGCAACGCATGCGTGGTCAGACTGTGGTGTTTCAAACAGCGGTGGCCGTGGTGTGCCAAGCCCGCCAATTTGCGCAAACCGAACTGGCTCAAATCAAGGTGCGCTTTCGCGACCTGAGCGATGCAGAAATCGAAACTTATTTGCGCCTCGAAGAACCCTACGACTGCGCCGGCAGCGCCAAGAGTGAAGGCCTTGGCATTGCCCTGCTCGATGCCATCGACAACGACGACCCCACCGCCTTGATTGGCCTGCCCATGATCCGCACCGCCCGTCTGCTGCGCGCGGCAGGCATCACGCTGTTGGGGGATACGGCATGACAGTCCCCACGCTCGCGACGTCCAAAGGCACGCTCTACCTGGTGCCCACCCCGCTGGACTTTGGCTGTGACACCCAAGCCCCGATCACCGATGTGCTGCCGCAAGAAACCTTGCGCGTGGCGGCCAGCGTGACCCACTGGATCACCGAGAACGCCAAGAGCACACGCGCCTTTTTAAAGCGCGTCGATGCGCATGCGCCGTTGGCAAAAACAATTCAAGAAAACACCATCACCGAGCTGCCGCGCGAAGTTCACAAAAAAGGTGATCACACGGGCAGCTTTGATGCCAAGCCCTTGCTTCAAGCTGCCATGGCAGGCCACGATGTAGGCTTGGTCAGCGAATCGGGCATGCCTGCCGTGGCAGACCCTGGCTCATCGGTGGTGCGCGCAGCGCATGAGTTGGGCATTCGTGTGGTACCACTGGTCGGCCCCGTGTCGTTGCTGCTGGCTTTGGCCGCCAGTGGGTTGAATGGGCAGAACTTTGCGTTTGTCGGCTACTTGCCGCAAGACGGTGCCGCACGCACCCAACGCTTGCGCGAGCTAGAAGGCCTCGCCACCAAACATGGCCAAACCCAGATGTTCATTGAAACACCGTATCGCAACCAAGCCCTGTGGGATGCCTTGGTCAACGGCCTACAAGGCAACACCCGGTTGGCTCGCGCCAGCGGTTTGACCTTGGCCACCATGCAGGTGCACTGCAAAACCGTGCAAGCCTGGCGCAGTGCAGGCAAGGCTCAGATCTCAGGTGAGCCCACCGTGTTTTTGATTGGCAAATAAAAGTTCGCGCAGGCTCAACGCACCACAGGCATGGTTTGCAGCGCACGCACAGCACCTTCGCCCATCGCGGCGCCAAAACGCTTGGCCAAACGCTCGGCCACGTTTTCGTGACGGGTGTAGTCGATGATGTCTTCGGCTTTGACGATCTCACGCGCCACGTAGTCCAAATTGCCCAAACCATCGGCCAGGCCTAACTCAACGGCTTGCTGGCCACTCCAGAACAAACCCGTGAACAGCTCAGGCGTTTCTTTCAAACGCTTGCCTCGCCCTTCGCGCACCACTTGGATGAACTGTTGGTGAATCTGATCCAACAAGGTTTGTGCATGGGCACGTTGGGGTTTGGTTTGAGGGCTAAAGGGATCCAAAAAGCCTTTGTTCACCCCGGCTGTCATCAAGCGGCGCTCCACCCCCAGCTTGTCCATCAAACCGGTGAACCCAAAGCCGTCCATCAACACGCCAATGCTGCCCACGATACTGGCTTTGTCCACATAAATTTCGTCAGCCGCCACAGCAATGTAATAAGCCGCCGAGGCACATGACTCTTCCACCACGGCGTACACCGGCTTCTTGTGTTTTTCTTTCAAGCGGCGAATTTCATCGTTGATGATGCCGGCCTGCACAGGGCTACCCCCGGGCGAATTGATCTGCAACACCACGGCTTGCGAGCCTTCGTCTTCAAAGGCGGCACGCAACGCGGTCACCACCCATTCGGCACTGGCGTCGGCGCCATCGGCAATTTCACCTTTGATCGCCACCACGGCGGTGTGCGCTTGGCTGGGGCTCGCCCCGCCCACACTGCCTTTGTGCAAGCCCGCCCACAGCAACACCACAGCGAACGTCAACCAAGCCAAACGAAAGAAGGTGCGCCAACGGCGGTTCGCGCGCTGCTCGGCCAAAGTGGCAAAAGCCAAGCGCTCTAAGGTGTCGCGCTCCCACGCGGTTTTGTGGCTGGGCTTTTCTGATTCGGGCAGGTGGGATTCAGACATAAACAGATCTCTTCAACAGTTAATCTAAAAATTCAAAAGGCTTCAAGTTATAGGCAGTATGCCAGTGCACCACGCCATCGGTCTCGGTGAGTTCAATCTTCACCAAGCCACCACGGCAGGGACCACCCACACAGGCGCCGGTTTGTGGCATGTATTCCGCACCATGTGTGGCACACATCAACCAACTGCCGCTGGCATCAAAAAACTGATCGGGTTGGTAGTCCATCTCCATGGCCACATGGCTGCAGCGGTTGAGGTAGGCATGCGGCTGCCCATCGAAACGAATCGCAAACGCACGGCAGGTTTGGCCGGCATACACCACATCAAAAGGCACGGCGCGGCCACGTTCGACCAAATCGCTGCTGTTGCACAAAGGAATGAAAGAGGACGCGTTCTCAGGCATGGGCTAACAACCAATCGTGCAGCTCCTTCACAGAGTGCGCGACAAAGCGAGGATTCAACGATTCAAATTCATTGTGGTCGTGCGCGCCATAGCTCACGCCCACACTGGCACAGCCCGCATTGACTGCCATTTGCAAATCATGCGTGGTGTCGCCAATCATCAGGGTGCGCTCGGGCTCGACACCAAACTCACGCATCAGCTCGTGCAACATGCGTGGATGGGGCTTGCCGGCGGTTTCGTCCGCAGTCCGTGAACCATCAAAAACACCCTTCAACTCCGAAGAATGCAAGGCGTCATCTAAACCACGGCGGCTTTTGCCAGTGGCCACGGCCAGCCAATGGTGGCGTTCACGCAAAGCAGTCAACAAGGGCAACACGCCGTCAAACAACGCGATGTCGTTGGCGTGCTTCATGTAATGAAACCGGTAACGTTCGCCCAACAAGTTGTATTTTTCTTTCGGCACATCAGGCGCTGCATGCGCCAGCGCGGGCATGAGAGCCATGCCAATCACATACGAGGCGGCCTCAGACGTTGGCTTCACCCCCCCCACGTCCACCACTGCCTCTTGAATACAGCGGGTGATGATTTGCGTCGAATCGAACAGCGTGCCATCCCAATCGAAGGCAATCAAATCAAACTGGCGAGGACGTGCGCTCATACGTCAAGATGGGGTTGAATGATGGGCGGCTGAACCGAGTCCACAAAGTTTTTCAACTCGGGGGGCAGCGGGGCTTGCAGCGTTACGGGTCGGCCACTTTGGGGGTGCTGGAACTTGAGCTGCCACGCATGCAAGAACATGCGCTTGAGCCCCATTTTTTGCAGCAACTTGTTGTGCTCGAAGTCACCGTATTTGTCGTCCCCCGCAATCGGGTGACCTTGACTGGCCAAGTGCACCCGAATTTGGTGGGTACGGCCGGTTTTGATGGTCACCTCCAGCAAGGTGTAGGGCCCCACTGTGCGCGCCACGCGCACCAAGGTGATCGAGCGCATGCCATTCGGATCGTCCTTGCCCACCACTTTGACGCGACGCTCGCCCTCGCCTGCGCCATTGGGCAGGGTGTATTTCATCAATGGGGAGTCGATCACTTTTTTGTTCGAAGGCCACAAACCCAGCACCAGCGCCAAATAGGTCTTGCCGGTTTCGCGGTCACGGAACTGGTCTTGCAGGTTCTTCAACGCGCTGCGTTTTTTGGCCACCAGTAACACGCCCGAGGTTTCGCGGTCCAAACGATGCACCAACTCCAAGTTGGCCAGCGCCGGGCGGGCACGACGCAGTTGCTCGATCACCCCAAAACTCACGCCGCTGCCACCGTGCACCGCCACGCCGGCGGGCTTGTCGATGGCCATCATGGCCTCGTCTTCCATCAGCACGGGGAACTCGCGCGCAGGTGCCGGCGCATCAGCTTTGGCTTGCACCTGGGCCGACACGCGCACCGGCGGCAAGCGCACCAAGTCGCCCGCTTCCACCCGCTGCTCAGCGGACGCACGGCCCTTGTTGACCCGCACCTCCCCCGAACGAATGATTCGGTAAACATGCGTTTTGGGCACGCCTTTGAGATGGCGCATTAAAAAATTGTCGAGCCGCTGCCCCGCCGAGTCTTCGTCGACGGTCAGTGTTTTCACCGAAGGGGCAGGAGTTGGGGCCAAAGCCCCTATAATATGATTCACCAGCGTTTTGCTCTAAGTGCTTGATTTAACACAGATTAGATCATGGACTGACGAACGCGGTAAGGTCGATGCCCCTTTTGTGCCCGAGACGCAGACACCGTACCCAAGAGACGGTGTGGCACTCGCCCCAAAAGTTGAGCCGACGCTCAAAAAACACTGAAACGGAATACCCCAAGTTGTGGAGGCTCTTTAGAAAGGCCTCGACAACGGATCTCAGCGAAAAGCAAAAACGATGGTTGTGGCAATGTTGATGTTGATGGAACTCTGCGCAGAATGGCTTTTGCCACGCTCTGTGTGCAGCGTTGCGCGTCACACCTTTGCCAGCTGGACCAGCCCTGTCTCCCCTGCACCGGCTCATCAAGCCACGCACTCGACAACAGGACAACCGCGACTTCTCGCCCTTATCCAAGCGCCCACCCACCGCCCCCTGCGGTGATCTCTTTTTGATTCGCGCAGCGGCCACGGTTTCAGCGGCAATTCCCTTCGTTTTTTGACGTCCCTCAGGCATCGTTGGCCCGTCATGGGCCTGTGATGATTTGAAACGTGAAGGAAACGCATCATGAAACGGATGCTCATTAATGCCACGCAGGCTGAAGAACGCCGCTTGGCCATCGTCGATGGACAAAAACTCCTCGACTATGAAATTGAAATCGAAGGCCGCGAACAGCGCAAAGGCAACATCTACAAAGCCGTGGTGACACGTGTCGAGCCCTCGCTCGAAGCTTGCTTTGTGGACTACGGCGAAGACCGCCACGGCTTCTTGCCGTTCAAAGAAATCTCCAAACAGTACTTCGCTGAAGGCGTGTCGGTGAGCCAAGCGCGCATCCAAGACGTCATCAAAGAAGGCCAAGAACTGTTGGTCCAAGTGGAAAAAGAAGAACGTGGCAACAAGGGCGCAGCCCTGACCACCTTCATCAGCTTGGCCGGTCGTTATGTGGTGCTCATGCCCAACAACCCACGCGGTGGTGGCGTCAGCCGCCGCATCGAGGGGGATGACCGCGCAGAACTCAAAGAAGCGATGGACCAATTGGAGTATCCCAAAGGGATGTCCATCATCGCGCGCACCGCCGGCATTGGCCGCAGCGCCCCTGAACTGCAATGGGACTTAAACTACTTGCTCAAGCTGTGGAGCGCCATTGACGGCGCCACCAGCGCCAAAGGTGCGTTCTTGATTTACCAAGAATCCAGCTTGGTCATTCGCGCCATCCGCGACTACTTCAACCATGACATCGGCGACATCCTGATCGACACCGATGACATCTACGAACAAGCGCACCAGTTCATGGCCCACGTCATGCCTGAGCATGCGGCCCGTGTGAAGCGCTACAGCGACGAAACCCCGTTGTTCAGCCGCTTCCAAATCGAACACCAAATCGAGTCGGCCTACGCCCGCAC